>CADAYK010000054.1 GCA_902792105.1 uncultured Ruminococcus sp. | reverse complement strand
CTTTTTCTTGTCGCGGATCAGACAAATAACCGTTTTACCGCGCTTGTAGCTTTCGCGGTAGTTGCTGTATACACAATGCGAAAGCACGTTTGATTCTTCCAACAGCTCCGCGTCGCCTTTCGCGGGCCGAATGATGAATTTTTCATCCTCGAAATATAAATCACTTAATAATCCTTTGTATTTTTCACGGAATGTCTTTTCCTCGCGCATTGCCGCCGCTCTCTTTTTGGCGGTGGCGCGGCGGTTGATCTCAACGGTTAGGGCTTCGTGCGCTTCTTTGAAATTGTGTGGATATAGATTTTCTTCTGTGAGCGGCATTTTGAGCTTTTTAAGCTGCTTTTTGTAATCTTCGTAATCCGAATAATATCGGATTTTCTGTTTTCGAAAATACTTTAACTGTTTGTTTAAAAGCTCCTTTGGATTGTTTTTTACGCGTTCTATCCATTCGTCTAAAAAATATATTGACATCATATAGTAATTTACAACCCTTGTCGCGTTTTGAGCGGTAATGCCGTAAACAGTGTTCATTTGATATTCAAATATTTTCCTGATTTGAACGAAGCAACCGTCGCGGGATGCAACTTCTTTGATCTCATGCTTATTGAGCTTTGTTGCCGTATAAAAATCAGGCTTACGGAAATTGATTATTCGGTAAAGGTTTTTCTTCTCCAGGTGATACCAAACAAGCCTTTTGAAGCCCTGCTTCATCATCTTTTCAATCAATGACGGATTTTTTTGATATAAAGCGAGATATTCCGCGCAGGTGAATAAAGGGCTGTCGCGGTACTCTATTTCGTTTTCGATTTCAATATATTCTTTTAAACACGAATATTTAAAATCTCCGTTTAAGGCATTTTTATCTATTATCCACGAAGCGTAGCCTTTAAAGCCGGCGTATAACCTACCCGCCCAGGGCTTTGAGGTGTGAACACTTGACATTGGCAGCCATTCAAAATTTGTTTCGGCCGTTTCTGCGTTATACCAATCACAAAAATAATAATACGGGGATCCCGCTTTCGGACGGCGCTGAAAACGGTAGGCTTTGCCGCCGCTGTAATACACACGCTGGTGCTCGGAATACTCTACATCGGAATCGATTCGCATTTCATGACTTAGATGTACATAGAAGCTTCTCAGGATTATTCCGCCGTCGGAAAGCGGCTGAATATAATATAAATAGTTTTCCTGCCAAAGCTTTCCGCGCCCACGGTTGCGGTCTTTATATATGACATTCGCGCCGCATTTCGGACAATTGCAGTCTTTATTGTGCTTTTTCTCATAGAACAGCGTTTCATCGGCACGCGTAACCGTTTTCATATTATTAATATCGATGTTGAATTCACGGCGGCAGCTTGTGCAGTAGGCTGTTTTATAGCCTGCGTCGTTTTTCCATACAAAAAGGTATTGCTGCCATATAAAACAATCGCGGAGCATTGTTTTGAAATCGGCGGGCAGTTCAGGCGTGAGGCTGAGAATTTCCGAATCATTCATAGCGCACCTCACATGAAATCGAGCAGATCAATAGGCTCTGCCGCTGCGGTCTTTTGTGCAGTCAACTGCACTTCGGTGTTCTGCGCTGTAAATCCGTAGTATTCGCGGACCCAGGACCAAACAACGGCGTCCTCGATAACCGCGCATCCGTTTTTTGACTGACTGCGCGCCTTGCTCTTTACAGAGGAAGCGCAGGCGGTGAGAGTTTTTCCGTCGGCTATTGCTTTAGCCGCCTCCGCGTCGTTCGTCAGACACTTGTCAATAATGTACTGTCCTATCGTTTTTTCTAAGCTTGCGCCCTTCTCGGCTTGTTCATCTATCGTGTTGATAGCTCTCTGTATTAAATCACTCATATTTGACCTCTTTTTCTTGATTTTTTCGATATTATATGTTATAATATTGGTAATGATTATTCATTTTGACCTTGAGCGCTGAGGAACGGCTTTCCCTCAGTGCTCTTTTTCTATGTTCTCGTATTCCGACGGCGTGAATATGTATTTTATTCTGACCTGCAGGGTCGAACTCGGACAATTCGCGTCTTGAAGAATTGCGGAACAGATTATATTCCCCCTTTGACCGCGTGTGTAAACTATCGCTATGATATGACTGCACTTTACAACGTTCATTCCGGGGACGTCGGCGATTACAGGCTCGACGTTTACAAACGCTTTCTTGACGCTTTCTGCGTGCTCATTGGTGCTCGCGGCGGCGTCTTTTATTTTTACGTCGTCAGATTTGAAGTGGATGCGGCGGCACGGCATTTTCGAAAAGTTTTTCGCACTGTCAAGATCCTGCACCTCAGCGTCACAGCGAACCTTGCCGCTGCTGCCTAATGTGAATATAACCGTTTTGATATATCCGTTTTTAATGGGATTGTCTTTGTCGGTGGTAAACACAGGCAACATCTGAATAAAGGCTTGCTTAAGCTTGCGCGCATTCATCGGCTTTCTTCCTTTCTCGATATTCTGCACAACGCTCCGCGTTAAATATCCGGCACGAAAAGCAGGTTTTGTACTGCTCTTTCTCGGGCAGCGGCTTACCGCACTCAATGCAAATACGGTTTTCCGCGCGGATCAGACGCCGGGTTTTTGAATAATCTAACTGCCGTTTATTACAGGCAATGCAAAGGCTTTTCCCGGATATGGTGCGGGAATCTTTCCTATGGCAGGAAGTACATAATTTCCGCTGCTTGTAATATTGATAGTCTTTCATTTCGTGATGTCCTCATAACAGTGCTCGGGCAACGCGGGACAGATTTCCGCGCCTTTTCTTGCTGCCTGCGCGCGTTCGATTTCCGCCGCCTGTTCTTGAATGGCTTTGTGCAGGCAACTAAAAAATTTGCGGATTTTCTCACGGAGAGTTTTCTTACGGCGAGGGCGGACTTTCTTTCTAATGAGCTGAATCCTTTTAAGCTCGCGGATTGCGTCGCCAAGGTGCTTGTCTGTTAGGTTTATTTCGGTAATGGCTGTCCCACCTCCGGGGAATGTCATTGTGATTGATTCGGGTTTTTTATTCATTGTTTTTTCTCCTTTGGTTTTCTTGGTTTTCTGTATTTTCGACCCGGTACATATCTGTTGCAGTTTTCGTCAGCCGGGCAACCGCGCTTTTGACCTGTGTCATATAAAAAATGGCACATTGTACGCCCTTTGCGCGCGTGCTCACTTGCGAACCGCCGATAAATGCAGATATATCCGTTTCTTACGCATTTTTTTGTATCGTTCACGGTCTGTGTATCATGTTTTCGAGCTTAGTGATCAAGCCGCGAAAATAAGGTCTTTTATGTACGCTGAACCATGTTTTATCTACAAAACGATGTGTGTTGTATGTAATATGCAGGTTAACGTCGTAGCTGTCACGGTTGTGCTTATCGCGGTAAACGCTGAACATTATCGTGCTGTTAAGCTGTTCGGCAATGCCTTTAAGATCAACCGCCATTTCTTCAAGCCGCTTTTCGGCGGCGCGTCTTTGATCGTCGGTCATAATATCCTCCTTTATGCTATAGCTTTTTGTCTTGATTTCTTCCACGCTTCATATTCGGCGCGGTGTGATTCGTCCTCAAAAAATCGGTTGGCACTGTTTACAATGGTGCGGCACATCGATTCAACGGTATGCCCGGGCATTTCTTCAAGCATTTTTTCGACCGTGCCGCACTCCAACGGTACATTGGTAATTATTTGAACATTCTGCGGTTTCATTTTACGCTCCTTTCGTAACTCCACACCGCTTGAGCGAAGCGACAGGTTGCAGCCTGCCGCTCGCCTATGGGGTAATATGAAAAAGAAAAGAAGTGATTGAGGCTTGTCGCCTCGCTCAAACGGTGCGGTATTTTGTTATATAAATTTTATTTTAAACATTTTTTCAATTCTTTCTGAATGGGGGCAAATATACAAATCAGAGAAGCCCATTGGATTATTACTTTCATTGTAAATCCAGAAAACATCTTTGATTTCGTTTGTCAGTGAATTCCCGTGAAATACAATAGCGTTCATTCCTCTTATCATCAGATTAAATAAAAGAAACGGTATTGTTTTATTGCTTAGCTCAGTGAGTTTATACAAATAATCGTCAGGTGAAAAGTTCCATATAAAACGACACTGTCTCATTGATTTATACCAATGTGCAATAATTGTACTTCCGGTTCCTGCGGCTGGTTCTTCGATTATGCGGTAGGTATCTTTATGCGGCTGAGTGTTTAATATATCACTAAGAAGACAGGACACAGATTTTGGAGTAAAATCCTGCTTTTGATTTTTTCTATCGGCGTGTTCATCCTGAAAATACTTATAAAACCATTCATAGCTTAAATCATATTCGAAGAGTTCAAGAAAATTAAAGAATATTTCTTTTCTTTTGCTTTCATCTTTTAATATTTGCATTATCCGCTCAGGTGCCTGATAGCTATCCGAAATATTCAAAAGCTTATTGACTTTAGACAACGTATTTTCTGTGGCTCGCTTTGACATTTTGCTCACTGCTCCTTGCATAAAGTGTTGTTGTTCCTATGCTTTCATGTCCTAACATCTGTTGTACCTGTTCAATAGGCATTCCGCGGTTTAAAGCCAGTGTTGCGGCTGTTCTTCGGAATCGGTGAGGATGTGCATTTTTTACCCCGGCTGTTTCTCCCAATTCTCTAACAATACTTTCGACTCTGCCTTTTGTGAGAACCGAGAAAGGCTTTTTATAACCGACAAACAAATGATCATTGTTGTCATTTCGCGAATCAAGATAACGTTTCAAAGCAACTTGAGCCTTTGCGTTTAGATAGACAATACGCTCTTTGTCACCTTTACCGATTACCGAAATCTGGTCACCGTCAATATCGCACAATTTAATATTAACAAGCTCCTGACAACGGACACCTGTAGAATAAAGAATTTCAATCATTGCCTTATCTCTTTGACTTTTGCAGGCGTCTCTCAGCTTTTCCATCTCAACTTCAGAAAATGCAGTTTTTATTCTCTTTGGCTGTTTAATCATGCCAATAGCCGACATCGGATTTTTTATGATATATTCTTCAGCTTGACACCAATTGAAAAAACTGTTTAACACCCGCCGCTCATTATTCAATGTAACTTTGGATAATTTCGGGCAATCAATTTGCCTTTTTGCAAGATAATAGCGAATATCGTTTGTTGTGATTTCTTCCAAACCTTTGACAGTTATCTCGAAAAACTTTTTAAGTTGAAGTTGGTAATATTTCAAAGATGAATCTGCTAATCCTTCAACCTTTTTAGCAATAAAGAAATTCTTTATTGCCTTTATTTTCAAGTCGAAATCAGCAATAGCCAATTTGTATTCCTTGCGCTTAAACTCATAATCGTTTAAAACGTAATCAACCGCATTTCTGACTTCTTCTTGCTTTATTATTCCTTTATTAGAGAGTAGCGATAGAATCTTCTCGGTAATCTCATGGTTGTTTTCCAATGTTTCACCTCCTACGCTGATTCTTTCTGTTCGGCTATAGTATCGGCTACGCCCTGAATATAGCCGTTAACAAATTCCTGCTTTTCTTTCGGCAACTGCTTTGTGTTTTTCTAAAATCTCTCTTAATTCTTTTTTATTCATATGGAATTCCTTTCTTTCCGCTGCCGGGTTAGGCTGGTTCTTTTTGCTGCTGGGCAAGCTCTTTGCCGATAAGCATACCTGCTATCATCGCTTGAACTTGCTGCTTTTCGGAATCGGACAAAGGCTCCACAAGTTTAACAATTTCGGAAATAGTACTTGATTTCTCCGAATTATTCAAAAAACTTTTCGAAGTCATTAAAACACCTCCTCAAAACTTTTCATTGACTATATTATAATTCACATTGAAAAGTTTGTCAATACTATTTTTAAAATTTTCTTGACATTGAAAAGATTTTTTGCTATTATATAGTTGGAGGTGGAAATAATGACTTTACCCGACAGAATAAAGAAAATTCGCAAGGACAACAATCTTAATCAACTTGAATTTGGTAAGCGAATAGGCTTGTCGGAATCAGCTATATGTAACTATGAAAGCGGACGACGTGATGTTTCTAAACAATCATTACTATCAATCTGCCGAGAATTTAAAGTAAACGCAGATTGGCTTATTGAAGAAAAAGGAAATCCTTATCTTTCTGATGAAATTGATAGTTTACTGTTGACTGTTAAAGATACTTATAACTTAGATTCCTTAGATTTAGCCATTGTTAAATCATATCTTGAGCTGACAGGAGCTGAACGCTCAGCAGTTAAGAATTTTATAAAAAAAATAAAGGGTACTTAATCAGCACCCTTTATTTCCCTAACTTTATTATTGTTATAAGATAGCTTAACTAAATTTAGCATATTACGTAAAACCTTTTCATCTTGAACCTTTTCCATAATGGAAACTGTTTCGTTGATTATTTTTTCTTTTTCGTCCATTCAAATTACCTCCGATTAAAAATTCTATATATAATTATAGAACGTCTGTTTGAATTTTTCAAGGGAGTTTACAAAAAAATATAGCATTGTGTCATAAAACGGACAATGCTGCAAAAATATAAAAAGGAGCAAATACCATGAAAAAATTAATCACACTCGTTTTAATTGGCGCTTTGGCGGCATCCTTGACCGCTTGTTCAACAAAAAACGAAAGCTTAGCTTCCAATTCCTCTGTAACCTCAAGCTCTGCGGCTTCCTCCGGTTCGGCGGCCAAAGAAACAACGGAACCCAGAGAAACAGAAATCGAAACGACGGAGGAGCCCACAACAGAAAAAGTCACCGAAAAGCCCACCGAGAAGCCTACAGAAGCTATCTCGACAGAATATTCAAATGCGTTAGAGTCAGCCGAGGGCTATTTACTTACTTCTTCATTCTCAAAAGAAGGTTTACGCGATCAATTAAAATTTGAAAAGTATTCAGATAATGCTATTAAATATGCTCTTGATAAAATAAATACAGATTGGAATGATAACGCGGTTAAAACAGCCGAAAATTATTTGTCAAGCTCATCTTTCTCAAAAGATGGTCTTTATGATCAGCTTATTTTCGAAAAATATACAGCCGATCAGGCAAAATACGGAGTTGATAACGTTAAAGCAGATTGGAAGCAGGAAGCAGTTGAATCTGCCGAAAACTATCTTAGTATGTCGTCTTTCTCAAAGCAAGAACTTTATGACCAATTAGTTTATGAAAAGTTTACGCCTGAGCAAGCGCAATACGCAGTAGATAAAACATACAAATAACCATTTTGCCAAAATCGGCAATTTGGTAAAATAAAAAAACCGCCCTCGGCGCTACCAACACCGAGAGCGGAACCACTACGCAAGGGCGCAGCGGTGCATTTAACTGCAAAATAATTGTACCACACCCTTGTAGAATTTTCAAGTTTTACAAGGGCTTTTTGCGCCTTTTTAAAATGAAAGGAGCATTAAATGGACTATACACAAGAATTAACGCCTGCTGTTATTTACGCTCGATATTCTTCGAGCGGTCAGCGTGAGGAAAGCATTGAAGGACAGCTCCGCGAATGTCACGCCTACGCCCAAAAGAACGGATTCACGATAATCGGAGAATACGTTGACAAGGCTCTGACCGGGCGAACGGATAAACGCCCCGATTTTCAACGCATGCTTCGCGATTCCGACCGTGGCGTTTTTAAGGCAGTTATCCTGTGGAAAACCGACCGTTTCGCGCGTAACCGCTACGACAGCGCAATGTATAAATACCGCCTCAAAAAGAACGGTGTGAGGCTCTACTATGCCAAGGAAAGCATACCCGAAGGACCCGAGGGTATCATACTTGAAAGTGTAATGGAAGGTTACGCGGAATACTACTCCGAAAACCTTAGTCAGAACGTTAAGCGCGGAAATTATGACAGTGCCCTTGAACTGAAAACACTCGGCATGCGTGTGTTGGGCTTGCGCAAAGGTGCTGACGGGCGCTTTGAAATCGACCCCCGCACCGCACCGATTGTAAAGCGGATTTTTGAGGAGTATGCAAGAGGCGAACGCGCAAAGGATATTATTGACCGGCTCAATGCCGATGGTTATAAAACCGCGCAAAAAGGTAAATTTAATAAAAACAGTATCAGACGGATTTTGCAGAACGAAAAATACATAGGCGTGTACGCATACAAGGACATTCGCGTTGAGAACGCTATCCCCGCTATTGTGTCGCGTGATTTGTTTGACAAATGTCAAAAGCTCGTTGAACAACATCACCGCGCCCCTGCCGCTTCCCGCGATACTAATTTTTTACTCACGGCAAAGCTGTTTTGCGGTAAGTGCGGCGAGCCGATGACGGGCGACGGCGGTACAGGAAAATCCGGCAAGGTATATAATTATTATACCTGCAATGGTCATCGCCGTAAAAAATGCGATAAAAAACGCGTCGCTAAAGAATGGATTGAAAATCTTGTTGTCGGTGAGCTAAAACATATCCTCTCGGTTGACGGTTTTATTGACAGAGTCGCGGATTTGGTAATGGAGTATCAAACAAAAACTAAGGACGACAGCGCACTGCGTGCCTTGGAAGCCAGGCAAAAAGAGGTCGAGCGGTCTATAACCAATTTAATGACGGCAATTGAGCAGGGAATAATTACACCGACTACAAAGAGCCGTCTTGTCGAGCTTGAAGCAGATCACGAACGGATCAACAAGGCCATTGCAAAAGAGGTTATTAAAAAACCTGAGCTTGAGCGCGATCAAATCGTCTGGTTCTTGGAGCGTTTCCGCGACGGCGACACAAACGACGAAGCTTTCCGAGCATTTCTTGTAGATACGTTCCTAAATTCCGTTTATCTTTACGACGATGAAAAAATGATTCTGATTTTGAACTACTCAGGCAAGAACAATAAGGTAACACTAAAAGCCGTCGAAAATTCAGTAATTAAGCAGTCTGCGCCGTGTTCTGTTTTTGCGCCGCCCAGCCTGCCAAATGGCGCAGATTTGAACATTTTTGTTTTCTTTAAAGATGTGATTGGTACTATAATAAATCTGCGAAATAAAAACTCTCGAGGTTAATCGCTTCGGGAGCTTTTATTTTGCATAAAACGCACTGTCCGATTTATGGGACAATGCGGAATAATTTTGAAAAAATTAGAAAAATTTTTGAAATGCCTCTTGACATCACTACGCAAAAGTAGTATAATATAATCAAGATAAAGAGATAATGAAAACACAATCAGGAGGTAATCACTATGACAATTAAAAGCTGGTTTTTAATGAAAAATTTTGACGCAAACGAAAGAATCGCAATCGGTATGACTGAGCCATCTGTTGAAAGAGAAACAGAAAAAGCAATGCTCCTTAAATGGAATACAGAGTTTGGAATTATTAAAAGCTGGATTCCGAAAAGCTGCATTGAAGCTGAACCTGTTATCACCGAAGAGATTAAAGAAAGCATCAATCAATACGCTCAGGATTATGCGGAAAAAGAAGCCGCCTTCGTTAAAGGTGCTAAGGTTAAAAACATTAACGGCAGAAAAGTTTTTACAATAATGAGCGGCATTTCCTACGGGTCTGTTTTGCTTGACAACGGCAAACGAGTTAACATTGATAAACTTGTTCTTGCTTAAAAGGAGGCACCATGGCGTTTATCCCGTTAAAACAATGGGCTGAAGCTGTCGGTATTGATCCGGCAACCGCCCGGCAAAAGGCACTCAGAGGCACCATCCCCGCCGTTAAAATGGGGCGGGATTGGTTCATTGAAGAATCAACAAAAAACACTGATAAAAGAATTAAAAATGGAAAATATTTGAATTTTAGAACAAAGGAGAATTAATTATGGGACGCTATGATTACGAAGATTTAAGAAAACAAGCTATTGAAAATCCTACCTTTGAAAACCTTGAAGCTCTGGCAAACTGGTTTTCAACCTACGACATGAGTAGCTGGAACGGTGAATTTTTCGACATCGGCGACGGCTTGCGATTAAAACCCGAGTACGGAGAAGAAGATGAAAACGGCTGCTTCCCCGTCGTCGGATATTCAATAATATAAAAAAATCCCCGAGGTGCAAGCCCCGGGGAAATTTTTTATTTTTATATTTGATTTTAAAATATAGTTTGCATTTTTGCCACGAATAATTCAAACTGTATTTTATGCCGCCCGAGGCTAAGGCTTCGGGAGTTTTTTTAGTATAATAATAAATATAAAAGGAATAATACGCCCCATTGCACGCAAAGTGCCTTGGTATCTGTTGTTGTTTATATATGCTTTGCGTGTGTTTAGGAGCGCCCTATTAATACATCGGTATCACCTATCTTTTATATGTATACTTTAAGTTTTTGGCGGTAATAATTGCAAGTATACTTTTAATTTTTTAGAGCCAACTGCGCAAGACAATTAACAAAAAAGCATGATTTTTAACAACTGCCTGACGAATATTCAACGCAATTAAAATATATCTATGAATTTTTTAATTATCTCAGCAAATTACAGGCAAGTTAAAAAATCCTTTAATTAAGCCATTCTTGGGTATTATGCTTCTTTCCTCAGCAAGTTAAGCCGCGAGTTTCCCGAAGGTTGCGCGACCGGCTATACCGTCGCAGTACAGATCGTTTTCTTTTTGAAAATCACGCACGGCGGCTTCGGTGTTCACCCCGAAAATACCGTCAAAACCGCCTGTGCCGTAGCCGTGACAAATCAGAAATCCCTGCAAAACCTTTGTTAAATCGCCCGCTGAGCCTTTACAGATGTTCGGCAGTGCTGAGGCTGTCTTATTGCCGAAAATGCCGTCTGTGGCTAGATTCGCGCCGTAGAGTATATTCAATGTTATTTGAAGCTTCTTCACAAGCGCGGCTTTGGTCTGGTTGCCGTAAATGCCGTCGGCTGTCACGCCGAGCCACTTTTGCACGTTTTTCACGTCTGAGTTGTCGGAGGTCGGTGCGGATGAACCGCCTGAGCCGTAAACCTCGGATTTTGTTGTGCCGGTGTAGCTGTAGTAGTCGCTGACGGTTACGCTGTAGTCGCGCTCGTCGCCGTGCCAATAGCGCGCGAGAACGTCGATGTGTGTGCCGTTGGGGTTTCCGCCGCAACAATAGCCGATTCCGCTGTTGTCTATGTCCTGCAGGAAGCAAGCGACAAGGCTATGCGGACCGTAGCCCGAACCGCCGACAGCTTTGTCGCAGGAAGAACTGCGGTAGCCCGAATTGATAATGCATTTATCTGCGCCGAAATGAGAATAAACCATTTCAAGAACGTCAATCAAGTCGCTGTCAATGAGCACCTGCGCAGGATAATTGCCGTTATAGTCTGACGGCGAGGCAAACTCCCCGACCGCGAAGTGGTCGGAGAGTTTTTTGTTTTTGTCGGTGGAATAGTTGTAAGTGATTACTGACATTATTCTACCTCGGGCAGACCTTTGAGCGACAAGAGGAAGCATACTGCCGCGGCTAAAGCACCGCCCGAAAGAACGGCAAGCCAATCAACATCATTGACAAAAACTGCCTGTGTGCCGATTACCGCAAGTGCGCCCTCGGCAAAGGTTTTTAGTGCGCGAATTCCTGTGGCTATCCACCACTTTTTTGTAAATACGTTCATAAAATTGTCCTTTCCCCGCTCAGATATCCTGATCGTGAGCGGCATTGTTTATGTATTTATTGATTTTTTCAATGGCTTCCGACACCTTGCCGTTACATCCTTGCTGGTGCAAACCGTCAAGGCACGCACTGAGGGCGTATATGACTAAGGTGTTCTCTTTTTTTATCTGCCTGTTTTCATCCTCTAAACATTTAACACGTTTTTCAAGCGCATCCATTCGGTCAATTGATTTGTCATACAGTTTATAAACACCGATGATAACGCCGAGTATGACCGAGCAAGCTCCGAGAATCTCAGCAAGCTTAATAATATCAATCTGCATTGGACTTACACCTCCACTCCGTAAAACTCAAAGAGCCTTTTTACCTCGGTGTTTTTAATCAGTTTCTTCTGCTGTCCTGGATTCATCGAATCATAAACCAACTGCAGGGCGGCTTTGGTTTCGATTTTAACTGCCTTGACGTTTTCCTGCAATTTCTTTTTGCTAATCACTTACATCAACCCCCAATTCTCCGAGCATTTCGAGCGTGTCACTGACGGTGAGGTCGGTTTCTGCCTTTTGCTCGGTTTTGTCTGTAGTCTCTACAGGCTCAATCGGAATGTCCGTCTCGGCGTAGACTCTTTGCTGATACGCGAAGTCGTCAGCTTCACTGTATAAAGCCCCATCACGTTCAATGTACACGTTTTTATCCGAATAGGCTTTGACTCGTTCCACACCTTCAACGGTTGTATAGTTTTGATAGATAACCATTAAGTCGCCCCCTTTATTACAAACTTGCTTGCATATGTGCTCCAGTTTGTCGCTGCTGTAAATGCGTCAAACATTTCTTGGCTGCTGACTTGAAATTGTGCTACAGCAGGAATACCTTGAAAAGCGTTTGTGTTAGCCAACGTTGGAATCGATTGCGGATTTGTAAATGCGGTTAGGTCGATGATATATAAACTTGTGCAGCCTTTGAACGCATTATTACCAATGCTCGTAACTCCGTCGGGCAGTACCGTCAAAGCGAGGTTTGTACAGTTTTGGAACGCATAGTCACCAATGCTCGTAACTCCGTCGGGCAGTACCGTTAATGCTAGGTTTGTACAGTTTTGGAACGCATTATTACCAATGCTCGTAACTCCGTCGGGCAGTACCGTCAACGCTAAGTTTGTACAGTTATAGAACGCTTGGGTACTAATCCTCGTGATTCCGTCGGGCAGT
>CADAYK010000053.1 GCA_902792105.1 uncultured Ruminococcus sp. | reverse complement strand
TCCGTTGCCGAGCTGACAGGCGATGATTTAACGTGGTATCAGCAGCAGCTTGCGAAATACCCGGAGGAGGAATAAACATGATTAAAACCGAACAACTGACAATCAATGACAGACGATTTACAAAGACCTACTCCGACAGCGGCTTTATGATAGAGCGTGACGGAGTGCAGTATTCCGAAGCGATTGACCCCACCGAGCTTGGCAGAACCTACACCGAAACTGATGTACCCATTGAGGGAGAGATTGCAAGCGACACCGAGCAAAAAGCGGCGGCATTTGACTATCTGACAGGAAGGAGCGGTGGCGATGAATAAGTACATGCAGGAAGCTAAATCGATTCGCGCGGGGATTGAAGCATTCTCGGCAAATCAGACCGATGAAATCCTAATTGACAACATAGCGGCGTTCCCCTACTGGAACGGCGGCGGCGTAAGCTATTCGGCAGGTATGTTGTTGCAGTACGACAGCAGCCTATACCGCGTCATTCAACCGCACACCTCACAGGCAGACTGGACGCCCGATAGGGTTCCTGCATTGTTTGCGCGTGTTTCTGTGGAAGAATATCCCGACTGGGTTCAGCCGACGGGGGCGCATGACGCTTACGGTAAGGGAGATAAAGTCGCGCACAACGGTAAACATTGGCAGTCAGATATCGACGGTAACGTTTGGGAACCCGGCGTTTACGGCTGGTCGGTTGAGGAATAGAAACAGCTGCGGAGGTGATTCCATTGTCAATTGAAGCCGCTATCATTATTTCGGCGGCGGCGTTCGTCGTCAGCCTGATTCAGGCAATTTTCAACATGCGCCGCGCTAATCGCAGCGACGCGAAATCCGACGGCTCGCAGCTCACGACGGTTATCGTAAAGCTTGAAAGTATAAGCGACGATACCCGCGAAATCAAGTCCGATCTCCGTGATGTAAAGTCTGACTTAAAAGACCATTCGGAGCGGCTTGTTAAAGTCGAGCAGCAAGTAAAAGTCTTGGAAAAAAATGTTTTCAGAAAAGAGGATTAAAATGAAAGAAAAAACAAAGAAATGGCTCAAGGCGGCAGGCGTTCGCGCCCTTAAAACAGCGGCTCAGGCGGCGCTTGCAGTCGTAGGCACAAGCACGGTGTTTATCCACGAAATCAACTGGCTGCTTGTTCTCTCCGCCTCGGCTCTGGCGGCGGTGCTCAGCTTGATAACTTCACTCGCAGGCTTGCCCGAGGTCGAGCAGGAGGATACCGCCGAGGGGAAGCGCTATAAAGAGGAGGAATAGACATGACCCTCGTTAATAAAAAGGGCGTTGACATCGGCGACCACAACGGCGACGTCAGCTTTGCGGCGCTGAAAAAGGCGGGCATGGCGTTTGTTATGCTCAAATGCGGAATCGGCTCAGACTATACCAGTCAGGACGACAGTCAATTTGAAGCGAACGTTCGGAAAGCCGAGGCGGCTGGGCTTCCGTGGGGAGCATGGCTTTATTCCTACGCATTAAACGCCGAACAGGCGCGCAGCGAATTGGCGCATATCCTGCGGTTACTAAAGGGTAAAAAGCCCACTATGCCAATCGCGCTTGACGTGGAGGACTCCGACAATTACCGTAAGAATCACGGCGGCTGGAATTTTTCAAACGTCAACAGCTGCACTAAGATTGTTTTGGAAGGACTTGCTGAAGCGGGCTATTACCCCATGCTATACACAGGCTTCGAGGAAATTGAAAACTACATTTCGCCCGCTGTCTATGAAAAATATGATATGTGGTTTGCACACTGGGCGAGTAAATGCGGCTACAAGGGCAGAAACCTCGGTATCTGGCAGTACGGCGGCGAAACAAACGTCCTCGAAAACAACAGCATTCCCGGCGTGGGTGTAGTTGATAAGGACATCTGCTATAAGGATTATCCGACCATCATTAAAAACGGCGGCTATAACGGCTGGGCAAAAGGAAGCGCTGACGCGCCGACCGAAACCGAGCCGACAGCGACCGCCGATGTCTCGACCGTCGCCACCGTGCAGAAATGGCTAAACGATAACTACAACGCCGGGCTTGCCGTCGACAGCATTTTCGGCAGGCTGACGAAAGCCGCGCTTGTCAGGGCGCTTCAAACCGAATTAAACCGCCAAGCGGGTGCAAATCTCGCCGTAGACGGCATTTTCGGCAGTAAGACAGCTTCGGCTATCTTTAACATAAAAAGCGGCATGCAGGGCAATCTGACGCGAATCCTGCAAGCTCTGCTCCTCTGCAACGGCTACCCCAGCGGCGGCTTCGACGGCATTTTCGGTGCCGGCACTGAGTCCGCCGTCCGCGAATATCAGTACCATCACGCGCTTGAGGTCGACGGCATTGCAGGCAAGCAGACGTTTGAGGCGCTGTGCGGTTAGACGATAATTAAAATTTTCATGCAGATTTTTAATTGCGGATAAAAATACGGTTGCAATTAAGTTGCAATTAAGTTGCAATTAAGTTGCAAAAGCACCGTCTTAACAATCAAAATCGGGGATTTTGGTTTTTAACGCACGCTTAACGCACAAAAATGCGTTGTAACGCTCATAAGTGAGTGTTAGTATGATACATTAAAACGGCTTGCAATTTGCTGATTAATGTGATATAATAAATATACCACACGACTAAAGTGCAGATTGTTGTGCTAAGTCAATTCAAACGCTCCGGGGTTGATTCCTCGGGGCTGTTTTCATATCTGAAAAAATATTTTTATTACTGATTCTTGCCACGTTTTTGCCACGAACGAAGTAGAATGGCTTATCCAAGGCGAAAACAGGCACTTTTGGCACAGGTTCAAGTCCTGTTACCTGCACCAAAACACAAAGTCCAGTGTCTATGCGAAAATTACGTTTTTTCCCATAAATACTGGGCTTTTGCTGTTTTATATGTGGTAAATAATTTTCATATTTAAAACGAATTTTGCATGTTTTAAAGAATTTCCGTGCCACGTGGCAACAAATAATTTGCCACGGTTAGCAAAACGATACCCCGCCGAAAGTGGCGGGGCTTTTTTCATGCTTTTTTCTTTGGCTTGTCGGCGCTGAATTCTGTTTTGAAAATATCGACAACCTTGTCGGTGTATTCAGGCAGCTTGTCGCAAAGCGCGTGTGCATAAATGCTGTGCAACATGTCGGTGGATTCCCAACCGCCTATTTTTATGATATACTGATCCGGCACGCCCTGAGAATGTAACAGGCTCGCCCAGTAATGGCGAAAAGCGTGAAACTTCCATTGAAAACCGTACTTGTCTTTCATGTTCGCCCAGCGATAGCGTATAACGTCGGGGCTTAAATCAAAATACTTCCACGCTCGCGCCTCTTTCACCACGTTGGGAGGCAACGGGCAGAACCGATATCCTGCGGCGGTCTTGGGCGATTTAATAACCCATTCATTATCAGCATTCTTGACTTTTGCCTTTGTGACGTGTACGCCCGTGTCGGTGAAGTCGTCGGGGGTTAAAGCGCAGATTTCAGATCGCCGCAAGCTTCCGTGTGAGGCTAGAAGAATAGGCACGCGCATTATCTCGTTTGCTACATCTGAGGCGCGTGCGACTTGCTCAGATGTCGGCACATATACCTCTATCTTTTTGCGCTTAGGAAAATCTGTATGCAGGATCAGGCTCGGCATATATGATTTTAACACCTTATGTAATAGTCCGTGTTTATTACGCAGGGTTTTTACGGAACATGTCAGCGCCGCTTCATTTACGGCGGTCTGAACAAGCTCGGGCGTAATGTCTTTTAGTCTCATTGGCATAAGGCTTGGAAAATCGCGCTCTTTCTGCCGACCGTACTCCCGAACGGTAGACGGCGACCATTCATTCTTATGTGAGTCAATATACCGCTTATACGCCTCTCTAAGCGTTAAATCGGGGTAGGGGACGTTTACCCGTCCACCGCTCGGAACGTGCATTCTGGCGGCTAATCTCGCCTCTTTTGCGCTATCCGCTGTAAATGAAACATAATGCCGCTTGCCTTTTTCGTCGATGTAGTCAAACGCGCGTGAGCGCCATTTGCCCGACGGAAGCTTTGTCGCTTTTGGATTTGCCATAATATTTGCTCCTT
The DNA here is from genome assembly GCA_902792105.1 of uncultured Ruminococcus sp. Lineage (GTDB taxonomy): Bacteria > Bacillota > Clostridia > Oscillospirales > Acutalibacteraceae > Ruminococcoides. The sequence continues at coordinate 7,216 of CADAYK010000053.1, read as the reverse complement.
TCTTGAAAAAAAGGCGCAAAAATCCCCTTGAAAAATACAAGGGGTTGTGGTACAATTATTTTGCATTTGATTGCACCGTTGCGCCTTGTGTGTTACGGTTCCGCTCTACCTTGCGCCAACAGGGTAGGGCGGTTTTTTTGTTTTACTTCCAAAATTGCCAACGTTTTTTCTTGTGCTCGGTAGGTGCTGACTGAATTGGACTTGGCTCATGTTGCTCAACTACAACGCCCTTATTTGCGACAACAATACTGAGCACCGCTGAATATGTCCTGTCTGTTATAATCGGGTTGCCGTTCTTATCTTCTTTGATTCCGCCGTCTTTAGTAACTGCATAATCTTCATGCAAAGATATTCTGAATTTTTCAATTCCCAAAATACTGCTTTGGGTATCATACAATTTAGGAACATCGTTTTTGGCGATATTTCCAATGTCTATATTGTCAGCTAAAACTTTAATAGCTGGAGCGCCCTCAAATGTCGTGAAATCCAAACTAACGGTAATTTGTTTCTTTTTTTCTTGCTTTGCATAGAGTCTTTCAAGCACTTTTTGACGATTGCTGAAAGTTACGCCAACAACCTTAAACTTTTTTACCTGCGAAACACCTGTTTCGTGTTTGATATAGGCTAATAACATGTTAATTCCTCCTTAATATATATGACGCAGTACAGCGACTGCTTTTCCACAAATGCGAATGTCGTTTATTTCGTTCTTTTTAAAAATCATAGGTTCATATGATGAATTTGCAGGAAGCAATGTTAAGGTACACCCTTGTACGTAAACCTTTTTCAATGTAGCTTCCTCACCGATTACAACGGCAGCAATCTCGCCGTTTTCGACTATGGGAGCCTCCTTAATAAAGACAATGTCTCCGTCCTGAATATTAGCGTCTATCATGCTGTCGCCTTGGCAACGCAACGCAAAGTCAGCGTTTACTTCATCAGGGCAAAAGGTCTGACCTTCATAGTTTTGCTCAGCAAGGATAGGTGAACCGCAAGCAATACGCCCGATAATCGGGACTTTGATAATATGCTTTAGCGGCACAAGGTTGCTCACTGGCAGACTGTTGCCGTGGCGGTTTTCGGTGCGACCAATTAAATAGTCAACCGATACATGAAAATAGTTTGCAATCATTATCAATACCTCGGAATTTGGCTCTCTTGCTTCGTTTTCATAGTTCACAAAAGTTGTATAGGGGATTTGCAGTTCTCTTGCGACCTGAGCTTTGCTTTTGCCAAGTTCTTCTCGCAGTTGTTTAATCCTAATCATAGCAATTCTCCTTTATATGAGTATATTATATATTTTACTCAAAACGTGTAATAAGTCAATATAAAATGAGAAAAAAAGCCCAATTCGGGAGATTGCACAAAAATTATTTTCCCGATTTGGGTATATTTTTGCTTGACAGTTACCCGATATGGGTATATAATAGGGACAGATAACCCGATACGGGTAGATTGTGAGGTGATACAATGACGAGATTAACTTATCCGAATATCGAAGCCGAAAGAGCAAGGCGCGGATATAGCAAAAGCGAATTCGCTGAGGTTCTCGGCGTGAATCGCAAAACCTATTACAATTGGGTGTTAAAAGGCTTTATCCCTCAAAAAAAGCTTGAACAAATGGCAACCCTGTTCGGAGTTTCAGCCGAATATCTTTTGCAGAAAACAGCGTAGGGGGTGAAGTGATGGCAGACAAAGAAATGCTGGAAAAAGCAGCAAAGCCTTTAATTGAATGGCTAAAAAAGTATGGTAACCCCCATACGTCGATAATTATAGAGATTGACAGAGTGAGGGTTACCGAGGATTTGATTGGTTTACCGGTTAAGGATTAACGAACTCTTTCGTATTTATGACGCTTATCAAGAATAGAAAGTTCATGCCCAAGAGAACCGGCATTCATAAAGTCAATGTATTCATTATGTGTTACATCATAATAGTTGTATACTGCTCCATTATGAAATTCAATCTGCAATACATTGTTTTCCCAACCGACACTTGAAATTCTGCTTGAATCAACAGGTTGCCTGTTCATTTTCTCACCCCCCTTTCTGCTTGTATTTTAGCACTGAGGGTATGGAAAATCAAGGAGGCGTTATTATGGCAACCCTTAAAATCATTGACCGCAAGGACAAATTCCTAATAGAAGTAGACGGCTCAAAGGTTCCGTATGTTACCACATATGAGCTGATTCGCAAGCCCTGCGGTTCCGTGCTTCTCAATTTGGCGTTAGCAATGTCTGACGTTGAGATTGACATAGAGAGCGACAACATTTCCACAATAACAGAATAGCTTCATAACCGGCCGCGCACGGTTGACTATATTTCGAGATGGTTTTCATCATAGTGGTTCCTTCTTTCTTTTATGGTATAGGTTAGGGCGGCGCGGCGCCCTCAGAATCGAGGTGATCATATGAATGTTACGAAAGACAGAGAAAGGCAGCAGACGGAATACATCAACGCCATTCTTGCGGTTGCGCTGACCTACGGCGTTACAAAGCAAACAATTAAGCGCGAGGCGTTCTCGTCGTATGCTACCGGGAACCGCCGCATTGAACATGAACAGGGTGATATATCATTAGAAAATATCGCAAACATAGCAAGGCTGTGCAGGATTTCAATTCTATTATTGAACTCCCAGGCACTTCGAATATTACAGAATAAAGGAGTTAAAATTCAATGAAAGCAACAGTAAAATTCGACAAGTACGGAAACGTCAAGTCAATCAAAGGCAACATCGGCAGGACGCGTATGAACCGCGCTGCGCTGGAATTGTGGAAGGGCAACGTCGAACCGACAACCGGCTACAAGCTGCGCAGGTTTATCAAACGCGTATCCTCAGAGCTGAGCAACCGCGCCGAAATGGCAAGCCGTTACCATGCCGCGCCTCACGCCGCAACAGCACCCGTTATCAGGCTTGAAAATCTCTGCGCTAACGTAGTCGGCACGCCTGCCGCATGTCCTGAGGAAAGAGAATGAGTAAGAATGGCAGGTATTTGGAACTCAAAGCGAATCATAAATGCGTCCGTTGTAGAGAACAGGACGATCGCACGCTTGCCGGGCGCGTGTTATGCGCAACGTGCAACGAAAAATTCAAGGGGTATCGTGAGCGCCCTGAATATAAATATGCTCACCAAAATAGAAACAACGCCAGATACAGGCGGCTGCAACGAACTCACAAATGCACACAATGCGGAAAGCCGCTTGCCGAAGGTGAATATTATAGTCGCTGCGCCGCTTGCCGAAAAAAGCAATGTGAGTGGCAAAAAGAGCGCCGCAAAAAGAAAAAGACCGCCGAGGACTGCCATCCTCAAACGGTCAATGGTAAATAGCTTAATTTTAGTATAGCCGATTTTGGCTATAAAGTCAAGGAGGAAAAACATGTGCGAGATGTGCAGACAAACGCCGTGCCACCCGCGTTGTCCTAACGCGGACGAGCCGAAGATTATCGGTCACTGCGATAATGTCAACTGCGGCGAGCCGCTGCGGGAGGACTACACTTTTTTAACAGACAACGACAATAATATGTTCTGCTCGCTCGATTGCGCGCTTGCGTATTACGGCATACACGAGGAGGAGTACGATGGCAAATGAATTCAAAAACGGCGTAGGCTGGTTTGCGCTTTATGTGGTTGACTCTGGCAAATTCTCCGTGAAATTCCCCGAGGGCGCGACGCGGTGCGGTAGTTGTGAAATGGCGTACAGCGACAGCCTCGGACGCCCTCGGTGCCGATTTTCCGGCAGAATTATTGAACAGCCTGTTTACTATCCCGAATTACCCGACTTTTGCCCGCTGATTCCGACGGGCGAAACCATTCCTGCAAAGAAAGGAGATTAAGCATGGGACTTCCCGTTTTGATTCTCGGTGAAAGCGGCAGCGGCAAATCCACGTCGCTGCGCAACTTTAAAAAGGACGAGCTTGTCATCTACAATGTGGCGGGCAAGCCTCTGCCGTTTCGCAGCGGCGCTCAGCTTAACCGCGCCGACAATGTTTCGTATGATACGATCATGGGCAACATGGCCAAAAAGCGTTTCAAATGCTACGTTATCGACGACAGCCAATATCTTCTATGTTTTGAACTGTTCGGCAGAACGGCGGAGAAGGGCTACGACAAATTTACCGAGATGGCGCTGCATTTTTACAGCCTGATTCAGTTTGTGATTCAGCAAATGCCCGCCGACTGCATTGTTTATTTTCTCCATCATACGGAGGAGATTGACGGTAGGCTGAAAGCAAAGACCATCGGCAAAATGCTCAATGAAAAACTGACGGTAGAGGGGCTGTTTTCAATTGTACTTATGGCGAAGAACATCGACGGAAGATATGTATTTGTAACGCGATCCGACGGAAAAGACACCGTCAAAACGCCAATGGAGATGTTTGCACAGCCCGAAATCGACAACGACCTGAAAGCGGTAGATACCGCTATCAGAGAATTTTATAACATGAAAGGATTAACAGAATGAGAGCATTTACAGACTATGAACAGACAAAAGAATACACAGAGTTTCAGAAATTGCCCGCGGGCGCTTATGAGGTTGAGATCATCCGCGCCGAGGACAGGGACAACGCGCTTTGCGTTTTGTTCGACATCAAGGGCGGCGAATTCGACGGCTACTACCGCAAAAAGCTTGAGGACGACCGCAAGAGCTTCGGCACCGAAAAAGCAAAGTACAAAGGCATTCTGCGCCTGTGGTACCCAAACGGCGGCGAGTACGACGAGAACGCCAAGCGCCGCATGAAAACCGCGCTGAAAACAATCAAAGAGGATAACCGCCTCAGCGTTGATTTCTCGCGCGAATGGGACGGCGCCGCGCTGAGCAAGTGCCGAACGGGCATGATTTTCCGCGATCAGGAGTGGAACTACAAAGGCAAAACGGGAATTACAGCCCAGCCATATACGATTATTTCACTTGAAAAACTCCGCTCGGGCGAGTTTACTATTCCCGAACCGAAGTATCTGGGCAGCGCGGCTCCTGCCGCAAACACGTCAGCGGCGGCGTCGGGCTTTGCCGAAGTGCCTCTTGACGATGATCTGCCGTTCTGATGAAGCTTAGAGATTACCAGGAGGACTTGCTCAAAAAACTGTTTGCCGCCTTTGACGACGGCTTTCGCGCTCCCTGTATTGTGCTGCCCTGCGGCGGCGGAAAATCCGTAATCACGGCGGAAATCGCAAAGCGCTTTACCGACAGCGGCAAGCGCGTACTTTTCCTCGTTCACCGCCGCGAGCTCTGCGACCAGATATACTACACCTTTTTAGGCTGCGGCGTTGATTTGGAACTGTGCAAAATCAAAATGGTTCAGACCGTCGCACGGCGGCTGCCGAGGATAAAACGCCCCGACCTGATTATCACCGACGAAAATCATCACAGCCAGGCAAAGACGTATAAAAAGATATATGACTTTTTCCCCGATGTAAAACGCGTTGGAGTAACGGCTACGCCCGAGCGCATGGGCGGCAAGGGTCTGCTGGGCGTCAACGATAAACTTATCGAGGGCGTAACCGCTAAATGGCTTGTCGAAAACGGCTATCTGTCACCGTACGACTATTTTGCCCCCGCAATTGAGCTGCCGAAGTTTCATATCCGCCGCGGTGAGTACGACCAGCACGAGATCAACTCGTTTTTTCAGAAGAATGTCAAGACTATTTACGGCGACGTTTTGAAACAGTACAAACGGCTTGCCGACGGCAGACAGGCGATTTGCTATCTGTCGGGTATTGAGGTATCGCAGGCCGTGGCCGAGAGGTTCTGCAATGACGGAATAAATGCCGCGCACATTGACGGTAACACGCCTAAAGCCGAGCGCGACCGAATAATCGAAGCATTTCGGAGCGGCGAAATTCGAATACTCTGCAACGTCGATTTAATAAGCGAAGGCTTTGACGTGCCCGACTGCGAGTGTGTTATCCTGCTGCGCCCCACAAAATCGCTGACGCTGTTTATTCAGCAGTCTATGCGCTGTATGCGCTTCAAGCAGGGGAAACGGGCGATTATCATTGACCATGTGGCAAATGTGTCGGAATTCGGCCTGCCCGACGACAACCGCGAGTGGCTGCTGGAAGGGCACGAAAAGCCAAAGGGCGCGGCACCTGTGAAAATCTGTCCTGAATGCTTTGCAACGGTTCACGCGTCGGAGCAGACATGCCCTCACTGCGGCTTTGCTTTTGAGGCTGAAAAGCGCAAAAAGCGCACTCAGGTATTGGATGTAGAGCTTGTAAAATACAACGAAATACACCGCGTTAAGGGCTTTTTATCGCCGAGTGAATGCCAAAGTGTAAACGACTTAAAGCTGTATGCACAGATTCACGGCTATAAGCCCGGCTGGGTGTATTATCAACAGAAAGCGAGGGGATGGCTCAATGGAGTCGGAAAACAGCATACAAAACGCTATCCGATTAGAGCTATCTAAGTTGGGCATAGTCCGCCGCAACAACGTCGGTTTGTTCCTAACGCCCGACGGCAGACCGATAGCCGTAGGCATTCCGGGAGAGAGCGACCTGACGCTGTTCTGCGCGGGCGGCAAGACTGTTTTTATCGAGGTCAAGACCGACGCGGGACGGCAGAGTAAAATACAAAGGAAGTTTCAAGCCGCTGTCGAACGGCTCGGCTATGAATACATCATTATGCGGAGCGTAGACGACGCGCGGAGATACATCGAGAATGTAAAAAAATGAGCAGCGGATTTATAAAAATAGACCGTAAAATCACGGAATGGGGCTGGTGGTCTGATGATACCGTTTTTCGCTTTTTCGTCGGTATAATTCTATTAGCGAATTTTAAAGATAGTGTTTTCAAAGGGAAGTTTGTAGAACGCGGCAGTTTTATCACGTCTATCCCGAAGCTTTGCGCTTATTTTGAGATGAGCGAACGGAAAGTCAGAAGATGTCTCACCAGCCTTAAAGAAACAGGCGAAATAATTGATGAAGCAAACAACCATTTTCGGAAAATAACCATCATCAATTACAACGAGTATCAAGATAATTTGCCCCTTCCAAAACGTAAGGACAACCGACAGGGCAACCGTAAGGACAAGCGGAAGGACAATCGGCAGAGCAACCGTGACCCAATAGAAGAAAGAAAGAAGTACAAGAGTCCTACGGACTCTTGTACGGAAAAAGCGGCGCCACGCGCCCCTGACGGGCGCGCGCCTGCCGCTGTAACATATCAGCAAATGCGGCGGTATCAGATCGACAACGCTATCGGAAGCGGCGAAACCG
>CADAYK010000052.1 GCA_902792105.1 uncultured Ruminococcus sp. | reverse complement strand
GCTATCATCACTATCCATGAGCACAACTTCTATGATACATATGTAACCATCACTCCTAACTTAAGGACTGTGGATGGCTGGAAATCAATCGGTAACGATAATTACCAGGCAAGAATCCTCTTCCATGACGACGGTACATATTCATTCACGGTTGACTTCAAGGATAAGGCTCTCAACGTGGCAGTTCAGGCTAAGTCCGAGCAGTTCCACATTGACCAGCACATCAAAGCTCCTACCTTCAAAAACGTTGAAAACAAGAAGGCTTATAAGGACAAGGAATTTAAACCTGAGGTATTATTTGAGGATGACAACATCGCTTCACCTAGTCAAACTACCAATCGAAACGGTGCGGTGTTTAAGGACGGTACTTATAAGTATGTTTCCGAAGTTGTGAACGGCCTTACGTCAAATACCGAAAACACATCAACAAGAAAAACAATTGTCTTTGATAAAATTTCCGAAATAGAAGAGAATGACGGAATCTATACAGTCACCGCTGTTAACAAGGATAAGGCAGGAAACGAAAAATCAGCCAAAATCATGTTCTCGGTCAACAGATTCGGTCCGACCTTCCTTATTGATGACGCTAAGACCAAAGAGACGCTTGATAAGTTCTATACCAACAATTGTCCCGACATTATTGTTTCCGTTATCAATGTTAACCAGCTCAAGGAAAGCGAAGTTGACATAAAGCACGACGAGGGCTTCCTCGAGATTTCAAAGGGTGATGATTATAAGGTTACAGACGAAAGCGGTAAAGCAAACAGTTGGTACGAACGCAGATACACGTTTGATAAAAAGAACTTTGATAACGAGGGTAATTATAACGTAGTCGTTACTTCAAAGAATGAGTTTGGTGTGAATAAATCAAACAGAAATGCTTACCATAACAACAAAATCGACCGCAGATGTCCGATCAACTTTGTAGTCGACAAGACCAAGCCCAACATCAAGATTACAGGTGTTGAGGACGGTAAGCCTTACAGTGAGGCTGAAAAGAACGTTAACATTGTTTGCAACGATATCAATATCAGCCCCGAATCCTTTAAGGTTACATTTGACGACAAAGACCAAAAGTTAAATACCAAAACAGAAGGTATCAAAGTTGAAGGTGACCTTACACTTCGCGCCGACGGCAACGACGGAGAGCGCAACCTTTCCGTATCAATCGTTGACAAGGCAGGCAACAAGAGTACAAAGGCAGTCGAGAAATTCCATCTGAGCGCTTCTTGGATAGCAATGCTGCTTTACTATTACTGGCCGCTTCTCATCGGAATCGGCGCGGGCATAGTAGCTCTTGCAGCTCTGTTTATCTTCTTAAAGAACAGAAAGAAGAAACAATCCGCCGGATAATAACACATTAAACAAAGGGCACACTTTTCTCTGAAAAGTGTGCCCGCAAAAAATAAGGAAGTTCGTTATGTTAAATAACGGTTTGATTATCGACAATCTATACTGCATTATCAGAGAAATCGGCAGCGGCGGAATGGGTGTGGTATATCTCGGCTATCATCTCAGGCTCAACAAATATATTGTTCTGAAAAAAATCAAAGACAGTGAACAAAATATTAATTTGCTGCGAAACGAGGTCGATACATTAAAAGGGCTTCATCATTCGTATCTGCCCCAGGTTTACGATTTTGTAAGCTACGGCGGCAATGTGTATACTATAATTGACTATATTGAAGGCTTCGATCTGAAATATTATATAAACAGCGGCTTTCAATTTACGGAAGGTCAGTTAATCAAATGGCTCAAACAGCTCTGTGAAGTACTTGATTATCTTCATTCTCATAACCCTCAGGTGCTTCATTCGGACATAAAGCCGGCAAATATTATAATAACCAACAGCGGAGACATTTGCTTAATTGACTTCGGGGTATCTCTGTACAACTCAAACGAAGTTATCGGGCTCAGCAGAAATTATTCTTCGCCCGAGCAGTTTTATAACTATGAATGTTTAAAAAACGGTATGGTAAGCGAAATCCCCGTTGACTCAAGGACTGATATTTACAGCCTCGGGGCAACGTTTTACCACATAATGACTCATCAAATGCCGTCGATAACCAATTATCCGCCGCCTCCGGTTTCGAATTTTAACACCGGATATTCAAAGCAGCTTCAGAATATAGTGCAAAAGGCAATGGCTTACCGGCCTGCCGACCGTTTTCAAAGTGCGCGGCAGATGCTAAAGGCTGTTGACGACATGAAAAAAGCCGGTTCACGCTACAAGGGTTATGTGCTTGTCCAGCTTCTGACCTCGCTGTTATCGGTAATTCTTGTTGTGGCAGGCATAATGTTTATATCCAACGGAGTAAACAAAGACATTTCATCGGCTTTTCAGGCAGACTATTCGCAGTTTGCAGGTCTTGTTTCTCAGGGAAGCAGCGAAATAGGCGAAAAGGGCAGAGAAATCCTTAACAATCCTGACTACAACGGGCTTGCGGACAACGATACAAGGGCGGAAATCCTTCATGCTGTCGGTGATTATTATTTTGACGCCGGGGATTATTACAACGCTGCCTATAATTACAGTGAATGTCTCGGATATAAAAAAAGCGAGCTTTATTACCGTGACTACGTTATGGCGCTCATAATGGATCACAGGATAGATGAAGCGAAAACCGAAATCGGCGTAATTCAGTCGGAATATCCGCAGTCGCCGGTGGTTCCTCTGCTTGACGCCGAAACCGCGTACATGACAGGAGATTATGAAAAAGCCGTAAGTATTATAGACGCAGCTTTGCCGGCTGTTTCCGGTGACACCGAAAACACATACACAGCCTATGTGATCAAGGGAAAATCGTATTCCGCGCTTGATCAAAGCGACAAGGCGATAGAGGCCTTTGAGGCAGCGAAGCAGCAGAAGGAAACGCCGTCTATCCTCCGCAGTCTCGGGGACGAGCGCATTAAAAACGCATCAAAGAATAATTTACAGTTTGAATATAAAAATGCTTTTGACTGCTTTTACACCATATCCGAAAAGTATTTTTTAAACACAGACGATGTAATAAACCTTGCCCAGTCGGCAATGCTTGCTCAGGAAATTTCGCAGTATGATTACTGCAAGAAAAAGCTGATCGAAGAAACCGGCAAAAAAGAAGACTGCCGCGTATATATGATACTCAGCATACTCTCTGATGCTACTGCTGACAATCAAACAGAAGCTTATTTAAAAAAATCGCGTGAGCTTTACGAATCGCTTTCTTACGAAGAAAAAGGCTATATATCATCCGAAAGTCTTGAGAAAACCAAGGCATTGTATAAACAATACTGCGGACAGGAGTGGCAGTGATGAATTCTAATGTTATTATCGGCATTGTATTGATTATTTCGGGAATATCGGTATTCGCCGTTTCGCAGATTTTATTGCGAAGGTGGATGAAAAAGTATAATAACGAATGGATGGAAGGAGCGGAGAAAAAATGATTTGTCCTAATTGCAGATGTTATTTACCGGGCACCGCGGACGTTTGCGGTTACTGCGGCCGGGAGTTTCCCAAAGGCGACGAGCCCACAACAACAGTAAGCGTTGAGACCTTTCGCAGCGGATATTCGCGTCAGCTGACAGCCTGTCAGGATCCGCAGTCATTTCAAAACGCGTTTCCGGCTTATTATCCTTCTGCGGATAATGAGCAGGAGCAGCAAAGCGAAATTGAATCGGCACTGTTACTTACGCTTTGCTCGGCACTGATCATCGTATTGTTATTACTTGCTGTTCTTGTTCTTATAATGTAATCGGGGAGGTAAATATGAATAAGGTCTCAAAAAAATTACTGCTGGTATTAATCCCTTTGCTTGTAATACTGATCGGCTGCCTTACTTTGCTTATAGTGCTTCCGGATAACGCTTCGTCCGGAAAAATCTATGTTGAGCAGATAAAAAGCGCCCGTGAGTTTGTCAGCAGCGGAGAATATGACAAGGCAGTGCTTCATTACAGGGAAGCAATAGAAAACGATAAAACCAATGAAGAAGCTTACCTTGAGCTTTCCGATGTTTACAGAATTAATCTTAACGATTTGAACAGCGCGATTGCCGTTTTGCGGACAGGCTACGAAAATACCGGGTCCGATAAAATCCATCAGCAGCTTATTACGCTTCAGGCAACAAACGCTGAAAACAACACAGAAGCGCCGCCTGCGAAGAAAGGAACCACTCAGCAGACAATTGTTGTCAACACAACATATACCGATATTTTCTCCACCTATGATTTTAACAAATACAGCAGCGTATATACTTTGAGCAGCGAAAATCCGTCTCAGGGACTGTATATTGTTAAGTATTCTCAGATCGACGCTGAATTTGAGTATAATAACAACGGGGAAAATAAAACGGTCGATACAAGCACCCGCAGACCGTTTGCATACGCAAGGCCTTCGGTTATCAGGGTGAACGATATCAGCCTGATATTCCCCGGCGCGGAAAACGGTATCACGCAAAATGACCTTAAGGGCATGAATGCCGAAAACATCAAAATCGAAGAATATAACGACACGCTTAAGACCAATCTTGTTTCCTTTGATCTTAACAATCTTCATTTTGTGCTCGGTTGTGACGCCGGCGGAAACGTTACGGGTAAAAACTGCTACAATCAAATTATTCCCGAACCGGGTGACAGTACGGAAAGCAAGGTTAAGGTGAACGGTACTGTTATTGACGTAACAACGGGAAAGCCGGTAGAAAAGTTCAATGTTATTTTCCATAAAGGAAAAAACAGTAACAACGGCGAAAAGGTTGCCGAAGCTCAGGGCTCAAACGGCGCCTACGAAGTTGAACTGGCGTCGGGCGATTATACCGCCGAAATTATCGGCGACAACTACAATACCGAGTTTACAAGTATATATGTTCCTTCGGGAACATCCGAATTTACTGCCGATTTCAGTATATCTCCCAAGCTTGCGGCAAACCAATTGCGCTTTGTTCTTGAATGGGGAAGCACGCCCTCCGACCTTGACTCGCACCTTGAAGGCTATTGCAACACCGGAGGCAAAAAAACAGACGTCGACATCAGCTTTATTAACAAAAGAGCTCAGTCGGGAAGTGAAACAATTGCCGAGCTTGATATTGACGACATTGACGGCTTCGGTCCCGAAACGATCACGCTGCACAACACAAACGGACATTATGAGTATAAGGTTCACCGGTATTCAAATTTCGGAAGTCTTGCGCAATCGGGCGCGACAGTAAAGATTTATACCTCAAATTCATCAAATCCGATCACGCTCACTGTTCCCGACGACGTAAACAGCGAATGGTGGACTGTATGCACGGTCGATAACGGCGAGGTAAAAGACATAAACGGAAAAGAAAAATAATAAATACCGAATCCATATAACAAAGCCGCCGCGGTTTTTCACGGCGGCTTATTAATGTATTGATTTTGCCGGACGATTGGTGTATAATAATTATATCAATTTTATGGTTTTATAAAAGGTGTGAAAGGAAAGAATAATAATGATAAAGCGAGTGCTTTCTTTTGCCGTGCTGATAGTCACGGCTGTAAGTATGATGTCTTTTTCCGCAAACGCGGCGGAGAATATGAAGCTTGAAGCAAAAAGTGTTTCCGCACCGGCAAATCCGGGAACCGAAGTAAAAGTGCCCGTAAGCTTCAAAAATAACCCGGGCTACGGCTTCGGCTACATCAGCGTAACATGGAACCAAAACGTGCTCGAGCTGACCGGCGTCACCTATACAAAGCTCGCTCCCGCTCAGGCAAGCGCCGCTCCCATAAGCAACAAGGGGTGGTACAAGGTGTCTTTCGGCGACATGCTTTCGCGCGATAACTTTACCGGCGACGGCGAGGCGTTCACCCTTGTTTTTAAGACAACAGACTCCGCCGTATCCGGGAAATATAAGGTAGAGCTTACCGAACCCGAAATTTACGACAAGGATATTGCGGAGATAAAGGCAGAGGCATCCTCCTCGGAGGTCACTCTTACAGGGGGAGCGTCGGTCAAAGCCAAGTCGCCTGCAAAGAATAATGAAGAAAAGGCTACTCAAAAGGCAACGCAAAAGCCGCAGCAGTCAAAGGCAGGCAGCAGCTCCAATCAACAATCATCACAAAATGCCAAGGTAAAGATAGCAGTTGACAAGCCGTCTGATAACGTGAAAACAGGCGATATTGTAAAGGTTCCTATGCGCTTTACCGAGAACACCGGCTACGGCTTCGGCAGCGTTAACGCCAAGTGGGACAAGACTGCTCTTACACTGACAAAAATCGAATACACCGATTTGGCACCGGAGCCGCTTCACAATATTCCTGTTGAAAACAACGGAAACTTCCACGTTCTTTTCGGCAAAGAAAACGCTTCCGAAAACATAACCGGAACAGGCACGGCATTTACTCTTGTGTTCAAGGTTGCCGACGCCGAAAAAGCCAAGAATGCCGAGGTAACCTTTACCGACCTCGAGCTGTTAACATGTGATCTTAACGAGGTGAAGGTTGAGTCCGAAGACCGCTCGGTCATCACCGGCGATAAAAAGTCAGACAGTAAAGACGGTGTGAATGCTTCAAACAGCAAATCTGCTTCCGGCGGCACGGCGGAGGATAAATCTCAGTCGGGAAAAGCAGACGGAGCAACATCCGACTCCAAACGCGGAGGAAGACCTTTGATATTTATTATTATCGGTTTGACCGTTGCCGTGGTGATCGCAATTGCAGTGGTAAATTATAACCGCAAGAAAAAGAAGTTAACCGTTTCCGGGGATAATAAAACCGAATCGGACGCTTTGCCGGAGGATAAACAAGATCAATAAAATTACAATATTATCATAAATATTGACAACCAAAAAATATATACTATAATAAAAAGGAATTAAAAATAACGGAGGAAGTAATATGAAAAAAATAGCAGCATTTGCTCTTGCAATGGTAATGTGTCTTGCGGCCTTCGCAGGCTGCGGCGCAAAGGAAGTTAAGCTCAGCGAGGTTATGGACAAGATCAATACCGAATACAACCTTTCACTCAAGAGCATTGACGACCTTAACAAGTACTATCAGATCAACAACGACGACGTTAAGCAGTTTGCCGCTGAAATCAATTCCGATACAAACGCTCCTGTAGAGGTTATTTTGGTTGAGGCAAAGGATAAGGACGCGGCTGCAAACGTTGAAAAGGCTCTGCAGAACCGTCTTAACTCAATCATCAATATGTACGGAAGCTACACACCCGAAAAGAAGGCGATGGCTCAGGCTTGCAAGGTAACAAATGAGAATAACATTTTAACCCTCATCGTTGCCGACGACGCGGACAAAATCCTGAAAACCTTTAACGACAGTATAAAATAATAATATAAAAGCAGGGCGGACTTTGTTCGCCCGTTTTTATACTATCAAACAAAAAGGCGGAACTAATGACACAAAGCGATATAAAACAAAACTTCTCACACATGAACAGTATGCAGCAGCAGGCGGTTTTTTCAACCGAAGGTCCCTTGCTGATTTTGGCAGGCGCGGGTTCGGGAAAAACCACGGTGCTGGTAAACAGGATCGCATACATCCTGCAGTCGGGACTGTGCAGACCTTGGAACATTCTTGCCATAACCTTTACAAACAAGGCTGCCGGCGAGCTTAAGGAGAGGATCTGCAACGCCGTGCCCGACGGAGGCTCCGACATTTGGGCTGCAACCTTCCACTCAACCTGCGCGCGTATTCTCCGGCGCTACGGGGACAGGCTCGGCTACTCCTCGCACTTTACGGTGTATGCCACCGACGACCAGAAAAAGCTTTGCAAGGACATAGTAAAGCAGCTGAATATTGACGAGAAGCAGCTCCCGGTGAAAAACATCCTTTCCGAAATATCAAAGGCGAAGGACAAGATGATAACTCCGCATGAAATGCTAAAAAACGCGGAATACGATTACCGCAAGGTTTCGATAGCCAAGGTTTACGAGGTGTATCAGGCAAGGCTTAAAACCGCCGACGCAATGGATTTTGACGATCTTCTTTGCAAGACGGTCGAGCTTTTTGAGCAGGAGCCCGAG
This sequence comes from uncultured Ruminococcus sp., assembly GCA_902792105.1. Classification (GTDB taxonomy): domain Bacteria; phylum Bacillota; class Clostridia; order Oscillospirales; family Acutalibacteraceae; genus Ruminococcoides. The sequence goes on along the minus strand of CADAYK010000052.1, from coordinate 3,850 downwards.
ATTTTGGGATACTATCAAAATCAGTTTAAATATATCATGGTTGACGAGTATCAGGACACCAACAAGGTTCAGTACCGTTTTATCGCTATGCTTGCCGAAAAATACGGAAATATCTGCGTTGTCGGCGACGACGACCAGAGCATCTACAAATTCCGCGGAGCAACAATCGAAAATATTTTATCCTTTGAAAACACCTTCAAGGGAGCAAAAATCATACGTCTTGAGCAGAATTACCGCAGCACGCAAAATATTTTGAACGCGGCAAACTCCGTAATTGCCAACAACACCGTCCGCAAGGGCAAAACCCTTTGGACACAAAACCCGAAGGGAGACAAAATTGAGCTTCACACCGCCGAGGACGAACGTGACGAAGCGCTGTTTATCGCAAAAACAATTATGGACGGAGTATCAGACGGCAGAAAATATTCCGATTACGCCGTGCTTTACCGCACCAACGCCCAGTCAAACGCGGTTGAGCAGGCATTATCGCGCAGCGGAATCCCTCACCGCATTATCGGCGGACACCGTTTTTATGACCGCGAGGAAATCCGTGACATGATCGCCTATTTGCAGGTGATCAATAATCCGCACGACGATGTAAGGCTTTCACGCATCATCAATGTGCCCAAGCGCGGGATCGGAGCGCGTACCGTGTCGGTTGCCGCCGACATAGCTGCAGGACTCGGCGAAAGCATTTATTCGGTGATCAGAGATGCCGACAGCTATCCTCAGCTGTCCCGTGCCGCTTCAAAGCTAAAACTATTCGTTAACCTTATTGACGGGTTAATCGAGGCTGAACAAAGCGGTGAATATTCTTTGGCAGAATTATACAAACTCGTTTTAGAGCATACCGGGTACGAAACCTACCTGAGAAACGAAAAAGAGAATGCAGACGTGCGCATAGAAAATATTGAAGAGCTTTCCTCAAACATCATTAAATTCGAGGAGGATTACGACGAAGAAGCCGACCTTTCGTCATTCCTCGAGGAAATCTCGCTGATGACAGACATCGACAACTATGACGCCGACGCCGACACCTGCGTAATGATGACTCTTCACAGCGCCAAGGGACTTGAGTTCCCGGTTGTGTTCATAACAGGCATGGAGGACGGTCTTTTTCCGTCGATAGCTTCAATGATGAATCCGGAAGAAATTAACGAGGAACGCCGTCTTGCCTATGTAGGGATCACAAGGGCAAAGCAAAAGCTTTTCCTTACAAAAACAAAGTCACGTATGCTTTTCGGCTCAACGACCTACAATAAAGAATCCCGTTTTGTCAGCGAAATTCCGGACACGCTTCTCAAAAAAACAGGTGACGAGCGAAAACCGTCCGCGTTTTCAAGCGGCTTTGCCGCCGTTTCGGGAAATATTCCGGCATCCGGTTCTCAGCCGCGCGGCTATGCCGGCAAGTTTAACGCTTACCAAAAGCCGCCCGTAAAATCAGGAGTTACATACAACGTGGGCGAGATGGTCTTCCACAAGGTATTCGGCAAGGGTATGATAATGAGCGCCGTAAAAATGGGCAACGACACCCTGCTCGAAATCGCCTTTGACAAGGCGGGAACAAAAAAACTAATGGCTAATTTCTGTAAGATGGAAAAAATCTAAACGAAGTAATCATTCAAGAGGTGATTAAGTTGTTGAAAACCGTAAAAATTTCGCTTTGCGTATTATTGTCACTGATAACCTTAGGTACCGTTTTCTCGGGCTGCGGCAAAGAGGAACAGTCGTCTGATGCCGAAACAAAGCCTGTTGCCACCGAAAAGCCTACCGTTCAGCCGACAACCGCCGCGCCGACCACCGTTCCCTCAACAGGAGACAGCGCCGGCGAAAAACAGCGCAGATATAACTTTTTGGCGATCAAACAAAAATCAGACTCTATCTACACCAAGCTCGACGATATTATCACCGAGAATAATTTTCAGGGTTCGGTTTACCTGAAGCTCGGCAACGACCTTGAATTCAACAAGTGCACAGGTTCATCGGACGAGTTTCAGCGCAAAAAGAATTCGCTGCACACAAGCTTTTACACAGGCGCGTTTACCCAGCATATCACCGCCGCGGCAGTGCTTAAGCTGAGCGAGGACAAAAAGCTCGGTCTTAACGACAAGCTCAACAAATATTTTTCCGGTTGTTCCTACGGCGAAAAGGTTACCGTTAAGAACCTTCTCACCATGACCGCGCCCATTCCGGGCTACACCAAAAAAACGGGCGGAAAAACCGTGCTTGCCGACGACCTCGAAAAAAAGATAAAGAAGGACAATTCCGAAGAAAAAAATAAAAACGAAATCGAAAAGTGGATCCTTTCGCAAAAGCTTAAGGGAAAGTCAGGGGAGAAGTACAGCTATTCCGACAGCTGCTATTTTCTTCTCGGAAAAATCATCGAAAAGGCTGCCGGCACAAGCTACACCTCTTATATCAGCGAAAATATCCTCAAGCCGCTGGGCATGAACAGCTCGGGCTTCAAGGCTCCAAGCGGACTTGCATCGCCCTATGACGATTCGGACGAAAAGGATAACAAGCTGTTTTTCGGCGGCGTCGGTTTTTCTTCATTCGGATTTATCTCGAATGTTTCCGACACGATCCGTTATATCGAAGGTATTTTTGACGAAAATGTAATCAACAGCGATTCTTTGCTTGCCATGCACACAGCCTTCAAGGGCGGTTACGGCTACGGAGTAAAAATTGACGGCGACAGAATTTCAATAAGCTCAAAGCTCGGCGCTTACAGCTCCAAGATCACATATTCAACCGACGAAGCCGAGCTTTATGTTGCCTACAGCAACTACGCAAGCTCCGATTCATCAAAGCTCAACGATTTGTTCAAGGACTATCTTAAAGAGTTTTGTCTTTAAAAAATATCACCATAAAACAAAACCTCCATAAAATGTATTGTACAGTGTAATTCTGTAAATACTTAATGGAGGTTTTTTTATGTCGGATGTTAATTTGGAAACAAATGCCAATGACGAAGAAGAACTGAAAAATCCGGAACGCGAGTTTGATCCTGTATGCGTCATGGTGCCGCGCATCTATGACAGCTGCGGCGCAAAGGATTGTTTAAGAGATTTAACGGTGTTCTTTACCGCCGAAAATCAGGCGTTAATCGACACCGCTACTTCGGTAAGAGTCAACAAAATCAGCGTCATAACTTCAGGGGCAGCCAACATTCCGGCACAGGTCAACGGACTTGCCACAAGCACAAAACGTATAGTGCTTTACGGCAGCGACGCATGTGTTAAGGTGTTCTCAAGCGATACCGAACCCGAAATCGACACCTCCGAGCTTGACTGCTGCAACGGCTACCCTGTTACAATGCCGCGCGCCACGGTACAGATTTCAAGCCCGATGGCTTTGTCCTCAACTCTCACTGCGGTAACAGCGCCCGTGATTTTACCCTTTGTGCCCGAAAAAGAAACAGAATTTTTCAAAGAGGAATTAGTGGCGCCCGTAACCCAGCAGGTACAGGTTACGATCGGTGTATTTACAATAGCCCAGCTTTCGCGCAATGTTCAGCTTATGATGCCGTCATACGATTTTTGCGTTCCGCGAAAGGAATGCGACAGCCGCACCGACGACCCGTGCGAGGCGTTCGGTAAAATTGAGTTTCCCGCCGATTCATTTTTTCCGCCCGGATCAATCGACAGCGACTCGGACGCCGCTCCGTTTGACTGCCGGTGCCGTTGAGACACTGCGAACTAAAAAGCGTGCGCATTTGCGTGCGCTTTTTGCGCTTTATTTAAAAATCCAAGGGGTGATCTCATCATTTTTTACCATGAACGCCTTTTTTGCCGCTTCAGCCATAGGAGTGTCGCTGTAGCTGTCCGAATAAAATTCCTCAATAACGGCG
>CADAYK010000051.1 GCA_902792105.1 uncultured Ruminococcus sp. | reverse complement strand
CGGACAGTATGCCCGGATCGAAGTCTGTAAGGAGCACGCTGTTACAGAGAATGACCATATTCACTGCGCTTACTGCGGCAAGGAACTGCCTGTTGATGTCAAGTTATACGGCGACGCCAACCTTGACGGCAGAGTCACGATTTCTGATGTCACTGAGATCCAGAAATATCTTGCCAAGCTGGCAGACTTTTCTGATAAGCAGCTTCTTTTAGCGGATACCAACGGCGACGGCTTGGTAGACATCACCGACGCTACCCACCTGCAAAAGTATCTCGCGGAATATGACGTGGTTTTGGGAAAGCAAACCGCGTAAAAAATAAATCTTATTTGAGAACCCCGGCGAGCGCCACGCGTTTGTCCAGGGTTCTCTTTGGTTTTATACAGTTATTTGAAGGAAAAATGAAAATTGCCGCCGAAGTGATCATCAAATCGTTTCGGCGGCGTTTTATATTTTTATTTATTTAATAACAGCTTTAAGAGCTTCGGCCTTATCGGTTTTTTCCCACATTACGCCAAGCTCCTCTCTGCCCATGTGGCCGTAAGCCGCAAGGGGAAGATACTTTGTATCGCGCAGCTTAAGCTGGTTGATGATAGAGTTCGGACGGCAGTCAAACACCTTTGATACAGCCTGTGAAATCTGCCCGTTCGTGTATTCCGAGGTTCCGAACGTGTCAACCATAACTGACACCGGCTTTGCCACGCCGATAGCGTAAGCAAGCTGAACCTCTGCCTTGTGTGCAAGTCCCGCGGCAACAATATTCTTGGCAATATAGCGTGCGTAATATGCGGCGCTGCGGTCAACCTTTGTCGGATCCTTTCCGCTGAAAGCTCCGCCGCCGTGGCGGGAATATCCGCCGTAGGTGTCAACAATAATTTTTCTGCCGGTAAGTCCTGCGTCGCCTACAGGTCCGCCTATTACAAAACGTCCCGTGGGGTTAACAAAAATCTTTGTGTCGGCGCTCATAAGCTCTGCGGGGATTACCGGGGTGATAACGTTTTTAATAATGTCCTCGCGTATTTTGCGCAGGGTAACGTCGGGATCGTGCTGTGTTGAAACAACAATTGTGTCAACCTTAACCGCTTTGCCGTCCTCATATTCAACGGTAACCTGGGTTTTGCCGTCGGGACGAAGATATGTAAGCACGCCGTCCTTTCTAACCTTTACAAGCTGTTTTGAAAGCTTGTGCGCAAGGCTTATCGGCAGCGGCATAAGCTCGGGGGTTTCGTCGGAAGCAAAGCCGAACATCATTCCCTGGTCGCCGGCTCCGATTTGGTTGTCGGCGTCGTTCTCGCCGTCCTTGATTTCAAGGCTCTCGTTAACTCCCATGGCGATGTCGGGCGATTGCGCGTCAATCGACGTAAGCACCGCACAGCTGTCGCCGTCAAAGCCGTAATCCGGGTTGTCATATCCGATGTCCCTGATAACCTTTCGCGCGATTGAAGCCGCGTTGATCTGTGCTGTGGTAGAAATTTCTCCTGCAATAAGCACCATGCCGGTAGTAACGGCAGTTTCGCAAGCCACATGGGCGTTTTTGTCCTGCTCCAATATGCTGTCGAGCACCGCGTCCGAAATACAGTCGCAAACCTTGTCGGGATGTCCCGGGGTGACAGATTCGGAAGTGAATAAAAATTTTGCCATAATAACTCTCCTCGTGAAAAAATAAAAACGCTTTTGTTACCAAAAGCGTAAAATCTACTCATCTTTCGGTAATACCGCAGGATTTAGCACCTTGCACTTGCAGGTTGCCGGACATCACAGGGCCTGTTCCCTCCGCCGCTCTTGATAAGATTTTATTAATTTAAAATCATTATACTATATTATTCGGCAAAAAACAAGTGCTTTATACAAATTGTGTACATTATTGTAAATGTTCGGCATATGTGTTACAATAAACTGTATAATAGGAGGCGTATATTGTGATCGTAAGAGCATACAGCGTCAGTGATTTGGCGCAAATGGCAGAAATTTGGAACGGCGTTGTTGAGGAGGGAACAGCCTTTCCCCAGCTTGAAACGCTTGACCTTAAAGGCGCGGCGGAGTTTTTCGGTTCTCAGAGCTTTTGCGGTGTAGCAGAGGAGAACGGCAAAATAATCGGACTGTACATTCTTCACCCCAACAACGTGGGAAGATGCGGACACATTTGCAACGCAAGCTATGCGGTAAGCCCCGAAGCAAGGGGAAAGCACACAGGGGAAAAGCTTGTGCGCCATAGCATGGCTCAGGGCAAAAAGCTCGGGTTCGGAATACTGCAGTTTAACGCGGTTGTCCGGACAAACGCCGCCGCAAGACATCTGTACGAAAAAATCGGATTTACCCGGCTTGGCGTAATTCCCGGAGGTTTTTTAATGAAGGACGGAACATACGAGGATATTTGCCCGTACTTTATAGAATTGTGAGGTTAAAAATGATATTTGATTTAGTTAATGAAACAGCAGAAATTCTCCCGAACTTTAAAGGCGGTGAAAAATACTTTGCCGCAAAAATGCATTGCGACGAGCTCAACCGTTTTATGCACGGCTGCCTTGTGCCGGGTGCGACAATCGGCGAACACACCCACGAAACCAACAGCGAAATCATCTATATTTTAAGCGGAAGGGGACACGTGCTTTACGACGGCAAATTGCTTGAGCTGTCCGAAGGTCAGTGCCATTACTGCCCGAAAGGACACAGCCACAGTCTTATCAATGACAGCGGCGCCGATTTGGTGTTTTTCGCGGTTGTTCCGAATCAATAAGAAAAATACTATTATCAAATAAAACCCAATTACAACTGTTATAAATTTTTGAAAATAGTATAAAAAGCGGCACAGCGAACGCTGTGCCGTAATTTTATGAATGTTTTGCCTTTTTGTTTTTAATCATTGAAAGCTTTCCGCGCGCAAAGTCAATTCCTTTGCTGACGGTGTCAAGCCCGTCGACCGCAAGCAGAATAAACGCCGGAGTAAAGTTATACAAATAGCGCGAGCGTGTTTCCCAAATCAGCAGGAACACGAATATCGCAAACACCACTCCGCGGAAAAGAACGTTTTCGTTCACCGACGGCCGTATTATGCTTCTGAATGCCGATATAGCCATCATCAAAATCAAAAACAACTGGAATCCGCAGCAGTAGGCGTAATAAATAATGTGGTTCTCGCCGTCGTTAAGCACAAAGCTGTGCAAAACATTTCTGCCGTTTCGCGGCTGATCGATGTGGTGCGAAATAAAGTAGGAGCCGTCCTCCCATGTCCAAACCGATTTTCTGTCAAGATGGGTGAGCATATCGTCAACGCCGTTTGTGCGGTTGTTGCGCTGTTCGATACGGCTGTTGATGATCTCGTTTGTCGCCTCGATTTTGGCGTCCTTGCCGTCGCGTCTGCCGGTATATTCGGCGTCCACGATCGTGTAGCAGCCGTAGCCCTTCAAGCCCATCATGATCCAGTGCGAGGGAGGAAATTCATACTTGTATTCCTGCTCGGGCGTAATTATGTTTGACGCGCGGTATGCCGCCGTGTACGCCGCATAGGCGCTGCCGAAGCCTAACAAAAGCGCAAGGCTCAGGCAAGCCGCTCTTTTGATTTTCAGCTTTAAAAGCATATACACTACCGCGACCGCCAAAAGTATTACCACGCTGCCCTTCACCTTGAAGCCCAGCATCAAAACTACGCCGCAAATCAGCATCATAACGTACTTTTTGTACTTTGTGTCCGACTTTATCGCCGAAAACAGCAAATACATTCCGCCCACAAAGAACGGCATCGAAATCGAGTCGGTGTAGTAATAGGGGGTATAGGTGTAGTACGGCAAAAACAACATACACAGCAAAAGCGTCATAAGCGCTTTTCTGTTGCCGAAAAGCTTTTGAGCCAAAAGCGCCGTCATAAGCACCGAAGCGTTGATGCAAAGCGTGTTGAGAATTACGGCGATGTAGTTTGAAACATACCCCGTAATAAGAAAATCAATGCGGTAAAGGAACGACAAAATAAACATCAGCGCAAGGTTGTTCGGGTAGCGTATCATATAAATGAAGTTTCTTTGAGCGTCCTTTTGGATCAGGTCAAAGTTTCCCGTGTGCGCAAAGCTTATTGCATAGCGGTTGATTACCTGCAAATCGGTTACCGGCTCCGTAGCGAGAAAATACGCCGCGGCAAGCTGAATCACGAGCATTACTCCTACGCCGGCAAAAATTATTATGCGCGTCTGCTTTTTACTGTCGGTTATTTTGCGCCTTATTTTATGCATTTGACAGGTATGCAGCGCATAGTAAACCGCCGAAAAAATAAACGTAAGCACAATTCCCGTAATGATGATCTTTATGTAATCATCAAAGCTGCAGTCATATGTGTTTCTTTCGGTATTGTTTTGATAGCCTATCGCAAGAATCAAATACAACAGACGCACAAAAATCACCGTGAATAGAAAGCTGAAAATAATGTTCAGAATTTTGGCAACTTTATTATTGTTCATAATTCTCCTGCTTAAGTATAATTTTATTAAATTATACTACCGAGATATATTTTTGTCAATAAAACATACCCAAACGAAACAGCACAAAATTATAAAAAACAACCTCTGCCGCCGAAAATTACGAACAGCAGAGGTTGTTTTGTTTATTACAGCCCGAACGAAATTGATATCGCGTTGTTTACGGCGTTCATAGCGTTTTCGTCAACGCTGCCCATTTTTTCTTTCAGTCTGCGCTTGTCTATCGTTCTTACCTGTTCAAGCAGCACAACGCTGTCCTTTGACAAACCGGCGGAATTGGCGTGCAGAGGAATGTGAGTGGGAAGCTTTGCCTTTGACTGCTGGCTGGTTATTGCAGCCGCGATAACAGTGGGGCTGTAACGGTTGCCTACGTTGTTCTGTACTATCAGCACAGGGCGGATCCCGCCCTGCTCCGAACCCACGACCGGGCTCAAATCCGCGTAATAAATGTCTCCGCGCTTTATGTTCAATGCTTTCACGCTCCGAAAATTAATGATACTTATAGTTTTGCCGTTCTTAAAAATTTTATACAGCTACTATATAATATTTTCGGAAGCCGTTTTTGTTACGTTCATATTGCGCTTACGCCGCTGAAGCTTATGTTCAGCTTCGGCTTGTCAAGGCTCAGGCTTTTTATCATTCCGTCGGTTCCGGCGGTAATTGTGCACCTGCTGTTTTCGTGTTCAAGAATGTATGTCTGCTCTTCGCCGTTTTCACGCTCAAACACAGCCCTGCCGTCGCCTATTCCCTTTAGAACCTGACGGAAAAGCGAAGGAAACGACGAACCGGGAAGATAGGCTTCGTCCGCCGTACAGCTTATACTGTTTCTGCTCAGCTTCAGCACGCCGTTTTTGTAATCGGCTTCCATGCCTTCAAGTGTTTTCGGCTGGGAAACCGACAGGTTGAAATTGCCCTGCCTGCTGTAAAGCATTCTGCCCTTTATGCTCAGTCCGCGGTACCGGGCAATGTAGGCGGCTTTAAAGCCGGTGCAAAGCTGATTTGTTCCGCTGCTTTGGGAACAGCCGCTTGCAAATAATATGTACATAACAAAAAAGACACACAATGCTTTTACTTTGCCTGTCATAAGGCACCTCCGTGGTGATCATAGTATTACATTATATGTCTTTTAAATTTTTTTAATGCATTAATATCCGCAGCTTTTGAAAGCGTGCGGAAGAGCGTCTGTTAAATCGGTCGGCAGCATTGAAATTTTGCCGAGCTTTTCCGCGGCAATGTCTCCGGCGAGTCCGTGCAGATAAACCGCCGCCGCTGCCGCGTCAAATGCCCCGGCTTTCTGAGCCAGAAGCGAAGCGGTTATTCCGGCAAGCACATCTCCGCTTCCTCCGGTTGCCATTCCGCTGTTGCCCGTGTTGTTGCAAATCAGCCTGCCTTCGGGCGACGCGATCAGGGTTCCCGAACCCTTCAGTACGGTAACCACGCCGTATTTTTCGGCAAATCCAAGCGCGGCGGCTTCTCTTTCGGCGTTAACCTCGCGCGCGCTTTTTGCGGTCAGCCTGCCCAGTTCTCCGGGATGCGGAGTTACAATAATACCGGTTTTGGCTTTAAGCAAAACCTTGGGACAGTCTGCAATGCAGTTCAGCGCGTCCGCGTCGAGCACCATTGGTGTCTCGCAGTTTTTGATAAATTCCGTTACAAGCTTTTTTGTATCGCTGTTCACCGAAAGACCGCAGCCGATCAGAACCGCCGTGGATCTTCCGCTTTCATTCAACAAAAAATCCAGGTTTTCCGACGCTATCGCTCCGCTGTTTTCACTCAGCGGAAAAAATACGCTTTCCCAAAGCGCCGAAGCGGCAATGGGGTAAATGCTTTCGGGCAGCGCGCATTTTAACAGTCCGAGTCCCGACCGCAGCGCCGCCTTGCCTGCCATCAGCGCCGCGCCCGCCATTCCGTAGCTTCCGCAAATGCTCAGAAGCGAACCGAGCGTACCCTTGTTCGCATCGTCGGGACGGCGGAAAACTGCCCGTTTAACTGTGTTTTTATCGGTAAATTCCGTTATTTTCATACGCTTCTGTTATAAAAATGCTGTAAAACCAATTCTTTTTTTAGGTACGGTCTCATGCCCTCCAAAATACGCTCGTTCGGGCAGAAAGCGAGCAGGCATTTTCCGTAGCTTTGAGAGTTAAAAACAGCAAAGTAATTTTCGTCGGTATTGTTTATGTCCGCAACTGCCATATAAGTTTTGGTAAAGCTCATGTTGCGGATTTTTTTGTCGCCGATTTCGAGCATATCGATATCCTTGATAATAACGGAGCACATTTGCTTTCTGCGCCTCAGCGAAATAACCTTTGATACATGAAGCGTGTCGCTCACGATAGAGTATTCATACTCTACCTTTTGGCACGAAAAAGTGTACCAAACACCGTAAATTCCGCCCAAAAACAGGAAAAATCCAATCATCATCATGTAAGGTGTAAGTGTGAATCCGAGTATCACGAAAATCCCCGGGATTGCTATCAAAAGAAACACGGCTATTATTTTTATAATAAGCTGTTTCGATCTGTTTTGGCGCTTAACAACCTGTTCGTTAAAACCTTCCATTTATAAAACTCCTCTGAATATATTGCTGTCAGTATTAAAAACCTTCACCAAAAAAGCGGCGTACAGTAGATCCGCCGCTTTTAGCATGGTATTATTCGTTCCTGATACTCGCTACAGTATTATTAATAAGCTTGCGTGCAGCTTCCCTGTCGTCGGGATTCCAGCTGTCTTTCATCAGCTCGTTGCCGAGTGTTCCCATAGCAGTCCAGAACGTTCCCTGAATGTAAACCTGGGGAACCGAGTTTTTGGACTGTGACATGATCGCGGTCAAGCCAATGTCGTTTCTCACTGTCGAGTAATTCTGAGCGTTGTTGTTTGACGGTCCCCAGTTGACCTGCTCGGCTCTTTCCTTCTGGCATTTTTCGCCCGCAAGGTAAAGCGCGAGAATGTGCGCGGCGTTCGGAAAGCTGCTTTGCTCGTTTACGCCGATATACTTGTAACCCATCATTGAAACAAGCTGCTTGTTTTCGCCGTTGACCTTTATCGGGGGAAGCTTTGCCGCGCCGAAGTTGCTGCCGAGAGCTTCTTTGTCTGCGGTAAAGTTCCATGTTCCCTCAACGCCTGCGCCTGTGGTTCCGTTATTAAATCCGGTTGCGATCTCTGCCGGATCCACCGACTTCCATGTGCCCTTGTAATCTTTCATAAGCTTGGAGAAAGCCAAAAGTGTATCGACAGCTTCATCCTCGTCATACTGTTTAAACTTCTGAGTTACGCCGTCGGCCTCATAGCCGTCAGTCTGTACTCCGGCGGTAAACGCGAATACACAGGAATAAAAGCCGTTGCCGCAATCCATAATAAAATCTCTGTTATGAGATTTGCAAGCCGCCAAAACTCCTTCAAGAGTTGCCGATTCATTGTCGGAAATCACGCTCTTGTCGTAAACAAGGCAGTAACCGTTGTCGGCGGTTTCGGGGTAAGCGTACATGGTTGAGTTTACCTTTGAAGCGTCTACGGTAGAAGCGGAGTTGGATGAAGAAACATAGCCGGTAAATTCGGACGGCACTTCGGACAAAACTGTTGCTGCAGCCATTTTATCAAGCTGGTCGCTCGGGAAGCTGAATACATCCGCCGCCGACTTAGGATCGTTTACAAGCTGTGCGGAAGCGTCGGATTCGCTCTTAGCCACAACTTGAATGTTTTTAAAGCTGATGTCCGGGAACATATCGACAAATGTCTGAACCTGTGTTTTTGTAAGTGAAACACAGTTGGCCGGCACCCAAACCTTGAGGGTAATATTATTTTCGCCCTTGAACATTGAGGTGTTTAATTCGTAACCGTCAATTTTGACGGTGTTTCCCGACTGTGACGCTTCGCCGCCGCTTTCGCTGCTCTGTGCGGCTGTTTCAACACTGCTCTGAACCGCCGATGATTGGGGAGCGGTTCCGGTGTTGTTTGAGTTGCCCTTGGGTATCAGCAGAATAACCGCCGCAACGATCGCGATAACCGCCGCCGCTGAAGCTCCGATAATCGGAATAAGCTTTTTGTTTTTCTTTTTTTCTTCAGGCAAAACGGCCTTGCCCTGACTGTTATTGTATGTAATATTGGTTGGATTTTGGTTATTGTTTTGACCTGATGCTTGGCTTGCGCTTAAGGTTTCGCCGGTGGGGACAACGGGTATTACCGGAGCCACATTGTTAGCAGATGAATGTGAGGAGCTGTTTGTAAACACAGGCGTTTTTCCGTCATAAACAACCGTATCCTTAACGGCGGGGTCGTTCAAAAGCGGAAGCAAAGCGTTCTTGAACTCGGTTGCGTTGCTGTATCTGTCGGCAGGGGAGAAAGCGCATGATTTTAACACCACTGCCGTAAAAGGATCGCTTGCGTTCGCCGGTGCCGGAATTGCCTCGCCTCTCATGCGTCTGACATTCGCGTTTTCCCTGTCGGTATATTTTAACGGCTGGTTTGGCGGCGGCAAAAACGGTGTACGGTTATTGTTTAGAAAATTGTACAGCACCAAGCCGAGCGAATAGATGTCAACGGTCGGGTTGTACGGTTCTGCCTTGTAAACCTCGGGCGCCATGTAGGAATAGGTTCCCTTTTTGGACAGTCCCGATTCAGTTTTTTCGAGCCTGCGCGCTATTCCGAAATCGCCGAGCTTAAAATCGCCGAGCTCCGAAACAAAAATATTCTGCGGCTTAATGTCCCTGTGAATAATATTGTATTTGCGGCAAACCTCAAGTGCGCGGCACATGTCAACGCCGAGCCTTACTATATCTTTTTCGGTCAATGGGTGAGAGGGAATATAATCGTAAAGAGGAGTCAGCAGCTCCATGCGGATATAAATCTTAAGTCCCATTGTATTCGGGTTTTGCTCAATAGCATGATCCTCATAGCTGACTATGTTGGTATTGCCTTTTAGCCTTGACATAATTTTGAGCTCGGTCATCAGGTCTTCGGCGACACTGTTAAAATAAGTGGATATACTTTTATCGTCCATGCCCTGATTGCGAAGCTCTTTGTATTCCGATTCGTTGTTTGGAATACTTATTACCTTTAACGCCGAGCTGTATTCAAAGTTCATTTCACGCCGTGAAATTTTGTAAACCTTTCCGAACGCGCCTTCTCCGAGCAGCCGGTCTATCCGCCAGCCCTTCCAGTAGCTTCCGATTTCCATATAATCCCTCGCTTATAAAATGAATATCACTAAATAACTATACCAAATTTTTTTAAATTTTGCAACAGTTTTATTTAATTCTGCACTGCTTTTTTACTTTTATGCTGTATTTATTTATAATGCTGTAAAACAGACGTCAATGTGTTTTTATAATATTATTGTCTTTATTAAACTCCCAGGGTAGGCTGACCGTATTTAAACAAAGCAGCGTTGATTTCAAAAATATCATAGTTTCCGTTACCGATAAAATACTCAATGATCAGGTCAAAGGGACTGCTTTCCGAAAACGCGATCCCGGCTCTTTGAAGCAGGTCACGGGTTTCGGACAGGTTAAGCTCAAGAGCTATCGCGAACGCAAGCGCAGTGTTTTTCTTTGGCTTATAATCCGCGGTTGAGCGTATGCGTGAAAAAAGCTTGCGGTCAATATTAGCCTTTTTGTAAACGGTTACGTCGTCCATTCCGCTTCGGTCAATCAGCTCAAACAGTCTTTGCTGAAATGTTTTTCCCTTAACGCTCAAAATTTCGTTCAGGCTTTTTTTCTTATACTCTTCAATTTCCGTGCGCCGCTGCGGATTGTTCATAAGCCGCCCTGTCATATCAGAGTTTTCGTCACGGCGTATCATTTCAACGGTGTGTTCGTCAATAAAGCGGTCAATTTCGCCCATCAGCTTTTCCGACAGCTCAAACGCCGCGCGGTCAAAGACCACCATGATAACCTCAATATCGTGCGTAAGCAAAAACTTGCCTATTTCGGACATTGCAATGTCAAGCGCCGTGTCCTTTGGAAAACCGTAGGCTCCGCTTGAAATCAACGGAAACGCAACGCTTTCGCATTTCAACCGGCAGGCAAGTGACAAAGAGTTTTCATAGCACAAGCGCAAAACGTCCTTTTCGCCGTGTTTTCCTCCCTGCCAAACCGGCCCCGCCGTGTGTATTATGTATTTGGCGTTAAGCTTAAAGGCTTTGGTGTAAGCCGCCTGTCCCGGGCGGATATCGCCGATTTTTTTCCGTTCGGCAAGCAGCGCCTTCCTTCCTGCCGCCTTGTAAACGGCGCTGTCGGTTCCTCCGCCGATTACGGGCTTCGGATTTGCCGTGTTGACAATCGCGTCGGCTTTAACTTTTGTAATGTCGTTTCTTATAATTTGAAAAGACATGCTATCACTCCGTAAAACAATAAGACTAACGAACAGGGAACGGCGTCTGCCGTCCCCGCGTTTCGGTTTATTTGATTCTTTCAAGCTTGCCGCCGCATTTTGCGCAGCGGTAGTTCTGCGGATAATCAACCAGAGGCGAGCGCTTTATTCTTGTTATCTCGGCTTGACATCCCCTGCATTTTATTATGTACTTTGCAGGCGCCAAAAAACCGGGCGGAATAGTGCCGTCGTCGCGTTTTGAGGTGCGTTTAATGCTGTAACCGTAGGCGGCGTTTACCTTGGCGGCAAGCTCAGCCCATTTGCCCGTGTGCTTCATGCACCCCCGGCAGGTGTGCAGCAGCTCATGTATAATGGTGTTTTTAAGTCCGTGCTTTTCGTCTGTACGCTCGTCAAGCAGTATCTCTGCAATCTCAATTACATAACCGTTTCCGGTTTTTTTGCACAAGCCGAGCCTTGCCTTTGCACGCGAGTTGATTACAAAAGATATGTTTGGGCTGTATTTAATTTTTATAGCGTCAAGCTCGGACATACATTCCCGAGCGTAAAATTCAAGATTTCTCATTTACAGTAATAAATTCAAGGTACGGCGCGTATTTATAGGCAACACCGC
>CADAYK010000050.1 GCA_902792105.1 uncultured Ruminococcus sp. | reverse complement strand
GTGCACAAAAACAGAGAACGGCTTATTTGAGTCGTGCCCACGTTTTGGGAAAATATCAACTATTGCGGCAAAGATTTATGATAGAACAATCGGCTCCCCCGCGTAAGGGGAGCCGGCAGCGAAGCTGACTGAGGGGTCGCTAACGCAGATATAAGATGTCGTGAATTGAAAATAATAAACGGTTTCTCTTTTGTATGAATAGACGCGGTTTCTTTAAAATAAATGATATCAAGAGTAAACGTGCACGACCCCTCAGTCGCCGTTGGCGACAGCTCCCCTTACGCAGGGGAGCCTTTGTTGTATGCAATCCACAAAATCAAATTCAAACGCAGGAACGGCATTGGTGATTCCCCTGTAAGGGGAAATGTCGCTTGCGACAAAAGGGTTGCCGCCCGGCTACGGGGCGTTTCCTAACAATATGCTAATCACTGACCACTAACCACCAATCACTACATTATACAGCCGGGAACAGGAGTGTTTTTCCAAACACATCTGTCTGCCCAATTTTCTAACCACTGATCACTAACCACAAATCACTAAACAAGGGCACGGCTCGTGTGAGTCATGCCCTTGTGGTTTATCTGAAATATTAAGTAAAATATTTAGAGTATCCGTCCCAGCCGGAGGTATAGCGCATCAAGATCGCGGAATCCATGCCGTTTACCTTTCCGTCACCGTTTATGTCTGCGGCGTCAAGATTTACCTTGTCGGCGTAGCCGTCCCAGCCCGAGGTGTAGCGCGCCAAAAGTGCCGCGTCCTTGCCGTTGATAACTCCGTCGCCGTTAACGTCGCCTGTGAGATATTCAGGCGCAGGCGGCTCGGTAGGCTCAACGGTCGGTTCCGTAGGCTCAACAGTCGGTTCTGTGGGCTCGACGGTCGGTTTCGTAGGCTCAACAGTCGGCTCTGTGGGCTCGACGGTCGGTTTCGTAGGCTCAACAGTCGGTTCTGTAGGCTCAACAGTCGGCTCCGTAGGCTCAACAGTCGGCACGGTCGGAACCTCACCGATACTGACAAAGTTGAAACCATTTTCATCAGCGTAGGCTTCCGCGGCGCTGCCTTTTACACCGTAGATAGTGAAGCCGTCGATCTTTTCATTTTCACAATAGCCAAATGCCGCTTCTCCGATATTTGTAACGCTGTCGGGTATGGTAACGCTTGCAAGTGCGGTGCAGCCGTCAAACATCATAATTCCGATGCTTGTAATGCTGTTGGGTATGGTAACGCTTGTAAGTCCGGTGCAGCCGGAAAAGACCCAGTCTCCGGTACTTTTAACGCTGTCGGGAATTATAATCCTTTTAAGTCCGGTGCAACCTCCAAACGCTCCTTCTCCGATCCATGAAACACAGTCGGGAATGGTTATGCTTTTAAGCCCTGCGCAGCCGTCAAACGCATAATTATCAATACAAGTAACACTGTCCGGGATGGTTATGCCGGTAAGTTCGGTACAGCCTTCAAAAGCATAGGGGCTGATACTTGCGAGGCTGTTGCCAATTGTTACGCTTGTAAGCCCGGTGCAGTTGTAAAACGCACCTACTCCTATACTTGTAACGCTGTCGGGAATGGTTACGCTTGTCAAGCCGGTGCAGTCGTGAAACGCATAATTTCCGATACTTGTAACGCTGTCGGGAATGGTTATGCTTGTAAGCCCGTCGCAGCCGTAAAACGCATAGTCTCCGATACTTGTAACGCTGTCCGGAATGGTTATGCTTCTAAGCCCGGTGCAGCCGTAAAACGCAAAGTCGGCAATGCCCTTTGTTCCGTCTTTAATCTCGATTCTTGTATTATCGGGCATTGTTCCTTTGTATTTGTAAGCAACCTTACCTGCGTATACCAAACCATTGGGTTGGCTGTTATACCAAGCGGTAAAGAAAAACGCATAATTTCCGATATTTGTAACACTGTCGGGAATTGTTATGCTTGTAAGCCCGGTGCAGCCTGAAAACGCAGAGTTTCCGATACTTGTAACGCCGTTTTCTATGACGACATTTGTTATGTTCTTTCCCCACGGAAGGTTGGAAGAAGAATAATCCTTCATAGCACCGCTGCCGCTGATCGTCAGCGTGCCGTTGTTGTCAAGCGTCCATGTGCAGTCGCCCGTTGTGCCGCTTTTTGCGCCGGTCTGCTGTTCAGCTGTTACAGCCGCGTTCACGGAAAACGGCACAGCAGTAAACAACAGCATTGCCGAGAGCAGCACGGCAAGCGTTTTTTTGTACAAAGCTTTCATAAATTGACCTCCATATTATATTTTCTGTTGCGCAAGGTTACCGCTTAAAATCGAGGATGATCTCGTCGTGCGGATTTTTGTAACGCGTCAGCTTTACTCCGGCGGAGGTGAGCATACGCTTTGAAGCCACGGTCTGCGGCGAATCGGCGTACTTGTCATAGAGGTACACAACCTCGCTGATTCCCGACTGGATGATCGCCTTGGCGCACTCGTTGCACGGAAACAGGTCAACATACAGCCTTGCGCCGTGCAGATCCTTTCCGCTCGCGTTCAAAATGGCGTTTAGCTCGGCGTGAACCACATAGTTGTACTTTGTGTCGCTGCCGGTGCGTTCCCACGAATAGTCGTCGTCGGAGCAGCCGTAGGGAAAGCCGTTGTAGCCGGTTGAAAGAATAATGTTGTTTTTATCGACGATACACGCGCCAACCTGGGTGTTGGGATCCTTGCTGCGCTTTGCCGCAAGCAGCGCCACGCCCATAAAAAACTCGTCCCATGAAATATAACCGCTGCGTTTCATTTTAAACCTCCGTTAAGCTCAGAGCAAAAGCGAAGCCCACTGCGCTTCGTTAAAGCCCGTAATAATTCCGTTTTCCGTTACAACAAGAGGACGCTTGACAAGCATTCCGTCGGTTGCGAGAATCCTCAGTTGTTCGTCCGCGGTCATATCCTTTAGCTTGTCCTTAAGGTTCATGCTTTTGTAAAGCATTCCGCTTGTGTTAAAGAATTTTTTAAGCGGAAGCCCGCTTTTTTCATGCCAGAGCTTAAGCTCCTCATAGGTCGGGTTTTCTTCCTTTATATTGCGGTCGGTGTAGCTTATGTTGTTATCGTCAAGCCACTTTTTCGCCTTGCGGCAGGTGCCGCATTTTGGATACTCAATAAAAAGCACAGCCGTTCCTCCTTTTTTATCTGTATTATTATTTTTATTATAGCACACAAGGCAAATGTTTCAAAGGGCATTTTAAAAAAAGAACATCTTTTTCATACAATAATATTGATTTTTTATGCTAAAAGGTGTATTATGACGGTAACTGAAAAAACAATATTACAAGCGGGAGATCATTCAAATAATCTGCCGCAATCCTTTAACAATTGGAGAATAACATGAAAATTGTAATTGTCGGCTGCGGCAAGGTAGGATCGTCAATAGCCAACCAGCTGAACGCCGAAGGACACGAGATATCGGTTGTTGACACTAACCCGATGGCTGTAAAAAGGTTGTCGGAATCGCTCGACATTATGGGTATTGAGGGAAACGGCGCGACCTATGACGTTTTATCCGAGGCAGGCGCTCAAACCGCCGATCTGGTTATTGCTGCCACCGCGCGCGACGAGGTCAACCTGTACACCTGCTTTATGGCGCGTTCCGCCGGAACTCCGCACACTATCGCAAGGGTGCGCAGTCCCGAATATACCAACGACCTTCACCGCGTTAAGGATTACCTGCGCCTTTCGATGTCTATCAACCCCGAGCTTACCGAAGCTATGGAAATAAGCCGCCTGCTGCGTTTTTCGGGCGCGCTTGAAATCGACAGCTTCTCAAAGGGCGCCGCAGAGCTTATCAAGGTTCGCATTCCCGATAACAGCGTTATCATCAACAAGAAAATCAGCCAGATCGACAATCTGCGCGGAAAAATCAGGATTTGCACCGTTGAACGCGGCAACGATGTTTACATCGCAAACGGCGACTTTGTTATTGAATCGGGCGACCTGGTTTCGATTATTTCAAAGCCCGAAATTGCGGCAAAGTTCTTTAAAAAGGCAAGCCTTAACATTGCAAGATGCCACGACGTTATTATTTTGGGCGGCGGCAAGGTTTCTTATTATCTTGCCAAGCTGCTTATGAAATCGGGCGTAAACGTAAAAATCGTTGAGCGCAACGAGGAGCGCTGCAACAGCTTAAGCGATATGCTGCACGACGCCACCATTATTCACGGCGACTGCATGGATCAGGATCTGCTCTTAAGCGAGGGCATCGAAAGCGTTGACGGAGTAGTGGCGCTGATGGACTACGACGAGGAAAACATTTTGATTTCGCTGTATATCCAAAGCGTATCGCAAGCCAAGATCATCACCAAGGTCAACAACGAATCCTTTGACTCAATAATCGACAACCTCGGGCTGCAGCACGTTATCAACCCCAAGGTGCTGACGGGCGAATACATTGCGCGTTACATCAGGGCAATGCAGAATTCTCTCGGAAGCAACGTTGAAACGCTGTACAAGCTGCATGAGGATCAAATCGAGGCGCTTGAGTTCCGCGCAAGGTCAACCTCAAAAATCGTCGGCAAGGCTATTATGGAGCTGAACCTTAAGGACGATTTGCAGATCATCTGCATAAGCCGCGCGGGCAAGGTTATTATTCCTCACGGAAACGACATGATCATGCCCGACGATTTGGTAGTTGTTATTACAAAGCACAAGGGACTTAATGACCTTGACGATATTTTGAACAGGCGTTGATTATCAAGTTATGAACAAACGTATTATTATTTATATACTCGGCTGGGTAATGATCGTGGAAGGCGCCGCAATGCAGGTTTGCACCGTTACCTCGCTGATCTACAGAGAACACGAAGGACTTTTCTTTTTGATCACCGGCGCGGTAAGCGCGTTTTTGGGCGTGCTTGCCGTCAAGGTCAAAAAGCCCCAAAAGATGGTGCTTTACCAAAAGGCAGGCTTTGTTGCCACGGCGCTAAGCTGGATCTTGCTGGCGTTTATCGGCGCCATGCCGTTTTGGCTGAGCAACGAAATACCGAATTTTGCCGACGCGATGTTCGAGACCATTTCGGGATTCACCACCACAGGCGCCACGATACTTCCCGAGGTTGAAAAGCTTAGCCACGGAATGCTTTTGTGGCGCAGCTTGATGAACTTTTTGGGCGGCATGGGCGTTATTGTCTTTTTGCTTGCGCTTATCCCGAGGCTCGGCGGCCAACAGAACATCTTTTTGATGAAGGCAGAAAGCCCGGGCCCGATAATCGGCAAGGCTGTGCCGCATATGCGCCAGTACGCCGCGCTGCTTTACGGAATTTACATCGGCATGACGCTGCTTGAGTTTACTTTGCTCATGTGCGGCGGAATGGGCTTTTTTGACGCGTTAAACACCAGCTTCGCCACGGCGGGCACCGGCGGCTTCGGAATTCACAACTCCAACATTGCCGCTTACGACACCTACTATTTTCAGACAGTCATCGCGATATTTATGATGCTGTTCGGCGTAAACTTTTCGTTCTACATCCTGCTTATCGCGCGCAAGTTCAAGCAGGCTTTCAAAATTGAGGAGCTGTGGTATTACATCGGCTTTATCGTTGTGTCCACGCTTATAATAGGCTTTAACATTCTGCCGATTTATCAGGATCCGCACGAAGCCTTTCACCAAAGCTTCTTCTATGTTTCTTCGATCATCACCACCACGGGCTTCGGCATAGGCGACGTTAACCACTGGCCTACGCTTTCAAAGGCGGTAATTGTCATTATCACCTTTGTGGGAGCAATGGCAGGCAGCACCGGCGGCGGCTTTAAGATCTCACGAATCGTACTGCTCGCCAAGGAAGTTAAAAAGGAATTCAAGCTTTTGATCCATCCGCGCAATATCCGCGTGGTCAAGATGGACGGCAAAAGCGTTGACCACAACATCATGCGCAACACCTCGGTTTATCTTGTGGTTTACCTTTCAATTTACGTGGCAAGCTTTTTGCTTGTAGCCATCGAGGGGCTTGACATTGAAACGACCTTTACCTCGGTAGCGGCAACACTGAACAACACCGGTCCGGGACTCGGACTTGTCGGTCCTGTGGGCAACTACGCTTCCATGACTCTGCTGTCAAAAATCGTTTTGATGTTCGATATGCTCGCCGGAAGACTTGAGCTCTTCCCCGTTCTTCTGCTGTTCGTTCCCAGGGTTTGGAAAAAGTCATAACGGCGGCAAATGAGGCGCGAAATTTAAAAGCTTTCTATAAAAAACATTTCAGGGTTCGGTCAACGCCGAACCCTGTTGTATAAAAATCACTATGAAACAAAAAATCAAACTGTTAACGCTTGTTGTCTGCGCCGCGCTGTGTTTAGCGTCCGGCGGCTGCGCGAAAAACGAAAAACCCGAAAGCGTCAGCTTTCAGGCTATGGACACCTTTATGCAGCTTCAGGTTTACGGCTCAGCGGACACGGCAGAAAAAATTAAAAACCAAATAACGCGGCTTGACCGGCTGCTTTCCCCCACAGACGAAAGCAGCGATATTTTTAAGCTGAACCGCGATAAAAAATCGACCGTGGACGAATTGTGCGCCGAGGCGGTGCGAAAGTCGCTTGAAGAATGCAAAGCAACCAGCGGCGCTCTTGACGTTACGGTTTACCCCATAGTGCGCGAATGGGGATTTATCGGCGGAAATTACAAAATCCCCGAAAAAAGTGAAATTGACAGTCTGTTGAAAAAGGTTGACTGCAATAATGTTCAGGTAAGCGGAAACGAAATCACACTTAAAAACGGCGCCGAGCTTGATCCCGGAGCCGTGGCGAAGGGCTTTGCCGCGGACAAGGCGGTCAAAACGCTGAAAAGCAGCGGAAGTCCTCCTGCGATTTTAAACCTCGGCGGCACCGTGGCTGCGTTCGGGAAAAAGCCCGGCGGCAGCCTGTGGCGCGTGGGAGTGGCAGACCCCGAAAACAGCGCGGATCACATAGGTTACATAAGCTGTTCCGATAAAATCGTCGCCACCTCGGGAAGCTATGAGCGATACTTCAAGGGCGGCGACGGAAAAATTTACAGCCACATTATAGATCCCAAAAGCGGTTACCCCGTTGACAACGGCATTGAATCGGTTACAATTGTGTCGGAAAGCGGAACAAAAAGCGACTGCCTTTCCACCGCGCTGTTTGTTATGGGACAAAACAAGGCGCTTGATTACTGGCGGCAGAACCGCGGTTTTGATTTTGTTATTCTGACAAAAAACACCGCGCTTGTCAGCGAAGGGATAAGCCAAAGCTTCACCCTTTCGTCTGACAAGTACGCGGTCAAGGAAATCAAACCGTAAAACGGCAGTTCACAACTATTTTGTCAAAATAATATCAGGAGGCTTTGAAGGAGTCAGCATCAATCTGTTGCCGATATACTCTTCATTCTGAATATTGCACAGGGAATAATCGCTTGCATAAATATCTTCCGGATAAGTATTCTTACAATCCGTGATCGTGCAGTAGCTCGCGTCCACCGCGTACCCTGCCATCGAACTTATAAATACCCTGTAACTGCCGGTGCAGTTGGTAGTATGAATTCTGAAAACTGTATCGGCGGTGTTAACAGCTTCGGACAGCTCGGTGGCTCCTCCCAAATATCCGATAAAGCCGCCTGCCATTACATTGCAGTCGTCATTTTTATTGCTTCGGTAGATTTGGCTGTCTATATGAGCCGAATGGAAACAGTGTTCGATTACACACGCGCCGGGTCTGTAAACAGCTCCGCAGAAGCCGCCGTACATAACTTCGTTTCCTCTGGAGATCATATTTAAAGAAACCTGACTGCGGCAATTGGTAAAACGGGCGCTTTTAGCCACCGCAAAAAATCCGCCTCCGTACAGGTTGCCGTAGCAACTGCATTCGTTTTTACCGTAAAATATGCAGTTGTCAATTATGACTTCTTCGGCATAGCTTCGCGCGAAAAGCACACCTGAATACACGGTTTCGCTTGTGTAAGCTAAAACACTGATATTACCGTAAATTCTGAGGTTGGAAAACACGGTGTCGCCCTTTATATCGCGTATAAGTCCGAAATACTTTACGCCGGTTTGTTCGGAATCAAAATTTTTATAGCTCATGTTAAGATTAGTTATATCGTAACAGTCACCGTTTAGTTCTCCCGAAAATTCGGGTATCGGTTCCCAGTTCTCATACTCTGACAAATCTATGTTATTCATCAGCTTGTATTTGCCGTTGGGATTATATCTGATGTCGTACAGATCCTGTGCCGTGTAAATTTGGTAATAACCGCCTACGGTTTTTACCACCTCTACCGCACAGGTCATTTTTTTGCCGTTCGGCGTTGAAGCGGTAATAACCGCCTCGCCGTGAGCCTTCGCGGTGACTATGCCGTTTTGGTCAACAGAAACAACATCCGGGGAGCTGCTGCTCCAGCTTACCTTGGTGCTGACAGCGTTCTTGGGAAGCACAGTCGCCGAAAGCCAATATCTGTCACCGAGCTCAAGCTTAATATCCGCTTCGCTTATGGTTACAGCTTCGGGAACCGGCGCAAGAACCAAGATCCTGGCTAAATACTTTTGGATCATTGTTACGTCGGAAACGCTGATTTTTCTGTCGGCGTTAACGTCGGCAAGGAAATTTTGTTCATCATTAAAGCTCTTCAAATCGGCAATCACCTGCTGAACAAGAGTGGCGTCCTGAATGGAAACTACGCCGTCGATGTCCGCGTCGCCCAAACGCTTAACAAGCTCTTCTATAATTGCCCAGTTGCAGAAATGATTTGTGCTGAACACCAGCATATTGTCCTCAACCGTTGTTTCCATTTCTTTCATGCCGTCATCGTCAATGCGGTAAACATGGCAGCTTTCTGCCTGATAGCCCTTTGGCACGGGAATTCTGACCTTGACATTGCTTTGCGGCTGAACAGCTTCTCCGTCCACCTCAAGATAAATGTCCCTCATCTGGATATTGCGCACGGTGTAATTCACGGCGGCGCGGGCCTCGTCTATCCCTTGGGTTACCTGCTGAGCGTGCAGCACGCAGTTTGAATCCGTAAGCGAGGTTCCGTTTGCCATCGGGTCTATTGTAACTCCGTTGTCCACAAGACTTCCGTTTTCGCCGTTGACATAAATAACAATGTTTGAGTCGCTGTGGTGTGTAAACAAAAAAGCTCCCATACATATATAGTCGGTGATGATCATGCCGTTGACATAGCAGTTATAGTCATACCTGTCCTTATACTTGGGAAGAGCAACGGCGTTGAATTGATGCACACCGTTGTTTACCTCTATGGTGGTTGAGTACGTAACCGTTTTTTTATCGTATAACGCAGTAAGCGTTACCGTTCCTTCGCTTTTCGCGGCGACTGAAAACTCGGTATGATCGGAATATATCTTTTTATTCTCGATTTTCGCAACGCTTTCGTCGGAAACAGATAATAAAGGCAACACCACACATCTGAA
Organism: uncultured Ruminococcus sp.; assembly: GCA_902792105.1. Classification (GTDB taxonomy): domain Bacteria; phylum Bacillota; class Clostridia; order Oscillospirales; family Acutalibacteraceae; genus Ruminococcoides. Next base: position 2,272 of record CADAYK010000050.1, on the reverse strand, counting down.
TTATGCGGTATTGCCTTAAATCAACTCAACAGCTTACTTGTCAGTTATCATGCCGCTTTCAAGGTTGGGCATGATGAAATTGTTCAGCGAGTGATCCCACAGCACCTTCGAGCCCTCGGAGGTATTTTTGTTTCGCTCAAGAATTTGGCTGAGGCGCACGCCGCGCTGCTTCCACACCTTGCCGCCGGTTGCGTTATTCAGCATTGCCGGCTGAATGTTGTCGAGGGTGTGCGCGAACTTTGCCTCGGCGGTTTTGCCCTCCTCGAACTCGTCCCACAGCGCCCTGAGCTTTTTTGCCTGGTCGCCCGGAAGGATATTGAACAGCCGATCTGCCGCCTTTAGCTCGCGGCTGCGGCGGCTGAGGTTTGCCTCGGCGTCATAGGCGTAGGTATCGCCGGCGTCGATCTCGACTATGTCGTGTATGAGTATCATTGTGACCGTTTTAAGCAGGTCGACAGGCTGATTGGAATACTCGCCGAGCAAAATGCACATCAGCGCCATGTGCCACGCGTGCTCCGCGTCGTTTTCCCTTTTGCTGCCGTCCGACACAAGCGTCTGACGCTTGATCAGCTTTTCCCTGTCTGCCTCAAGGCAGAACTCAAGCTGTTTTTCAAGTCTTTCTTTATCCATTTTCTTTACCCCGTATTTTTAAATCGCGGACAAAAAAAGGGAAGCTTTTCAGCCTCCCTTAGTTGTTTTTAGCTTACCATTTTGAATTGAGCTGTGCTTTGAGCGAGCTCTTCTTCTTTGTAGCGTATCTCTGATATCTTGTCTGCTTCTTTTTGTCGCGTCTGATAACAACGAAAGCCGCGATACCGAGAATAAGCGCCGCGATCACGAACCAGATCCAAATATTGGCAGTTCTCTTGACCTGAGCGGCAAATGAAGACTGAACGTTGGATGAAGAATCGGCAAGAGCGTTTTCCGCAACCTTGTTTGTCTTGTTTGCTACGTTTGAAGCGGTTCCGGAATAATCGGCGGAGCCTGTGTTAACGGAAGAAGGCTTGAGCGGTGAGGGACCTGCGGGAGTTGAATAAACAATGCCCTGAGCCTTGGGAGCCTCTGTGGGCTGCTCTGTTTCGGGCTCAACATATTCTTCAACCTCGTAAGCTTCCTCTGTAACCTCTTCAACAGGTTCGGTAACTTCTTCGGTAACTTCTTCTGTGGGTTCTGTAGCTTCCTCAGCCTCTGTGGGCTCGGTTGCCTCTGTTGTTTCCTCTGCCGTAAACTTTACAGCGTCGTCGCTGAACAAAAGCGCGTAAGTTGCTTCGTCAACAATGCCTGTTTCTTCAAGACCGTTAGCCTTCTGGAAAGCCTTGATCGCGTCGGCGGTAAAGTCGCCGAAGTAACCTGTAGCGTCAAGTCCGAAGTAGCCGAGGTCTGCAAGCTTTGTCTGAACGTCGGCAACTCCTGTGCTGAAGTCGCCGTTAGCAAGAGAAGTAGGAGTTGTTTCTTCTTCTGCAGCAGGTTCTGTAGTTTCTTCCTCTTTCTTCTCTTCCTTCTTTTCTTCCTTCTTCTCGGACTGAGCAAAAGGAGCGTCGTCGGAATAAAGAACTTCTCTGTCTGAACCGGCGATACCGTCAACATAAAGACCGGCTGCCTTCTGGAAAGCCTTGAAAGCCTTGTCGGTAGCGTCGCCGAAGTCGCCGTCGATCGTGCCTGAATAGAAGCCAAGCTCGGCAAGACGTGTTTGGATCTTAGTTACCTCATCGCCGTTTGAGCCCTTCTGCCAAGAAGTCTGCTTAGGTTCGGACTTTTTGGAGCTTGAAGAGGATGAAGAGCTTCCCGATGAGCTTGATGTGTCGGAGGGAGTTGTGTCGGAACGGCCCTGTGAGTCAAAGTAATATGTAGTACCGTCAATTGTTCTTGAGGTGTTTACAATATACTCGCCGTCCTCGTAATAATAGCTGTCGCCGTTAAACTGCTCCCAGCCGTTTTCGGGGTAGGACACCGCAGTGAGCTTGAACCAGCAATCCCAGTTGTTCCAACCGCCGATTTCGTCATAGCATACGCCGTACTCGTCGCCTCTTGCGTCGACCTCCATGCCGTCAGCAATGTAAACGCCGACATGGCCTGTTCTCGCAAGACCGAGACCGTGTACTCTCGGAACACCGTCGCTTACATAACCCCAGTCTCTGCCGTTTGACTGAGCATCGGAAAGCATGCTCATTCTGTCGCCGCCGCAGTATGACCAGATCAGTCCGGAGCAGTCAACTGCTCCCGGGGAAGAACCGCCCCATGAATAGGACCATCCTTCATTGTAGGCGTTAAG
>CADAYK010000049.1 GCA_902792105.1 uncultured Ruminococcus sp. | reverse complement strand
TGATTATATTTTGGGCGACGTGACCGGCGACGGAACCGTAACCATCAGCGACGCAACCGAAATACAGCGTTACATCGCCAAAATCAAGGATTTCACTCCCCTGCAGATGATTTCCGCCGACTTTAACCGTGACGGAAAAATCAACATCACCGACGCAACCTCCATCCAACAATTTTTAGTTCGCGTATTTTAGTTCGCGTACTTGATGTCGGTTATTTTGATAATCTCGGTGTTTCGCGAGACAGAATAGAAATTTCAGAAGCTGTGAGGGCAATGGAAATAACGTTTGTCACTAATTATATTATCTCAACCTTTGCAGGGCAGATATAGAAATATCAAAAGCTGTGAGGGCAATGGAAATAACGTTTGCCTGAATTTATATAATTAACACAAAAACAGCCCCGGATCTTTCCGGGGCTGTCGTTATTTACCTTGCTGCGGTTGTGTTTGTATTGCTGTCGGCATTAGAATTATCTGCCGCGCCTGTTGTGTCGTTAGGGTTTTGGTTTTTATCAACCGTTGCCTGCTGACCTTCCGAAACTCCCGTTTCGTAAATGAAATCCGCAAACGCTTTACGCTGGGCGCCCATATCGGCAATGGCGATAACCGAACCGGCGTCGGTATTGTTATCGTAATACCAAAGACCTTCCTTGGGAACGTAGTTCTGAATAACCTCGTAATTGAGGTAAGTCAGCGAATTTCCTACAAGCGCTGTGATCTCATCCTTTTTAAGGTTGGTGGTAACCATTGGACCTACCTGGTTTACAATCGAAATTATCTGTCCCAGATCGGCGGTCTTAAAGCGGTTTACCATTGTTTCAATAAGCTTGCGCTGACGTGAGGTTCTGTCCCAGTCGTCGCCGTCAAGACCGATCTCGTTGCCGTCCTCGCCCTTTGTAAGACCGCGGTTACGGGCATACCACAAAGCCTCCTGACCGTCAAGAAGCACCTTGCCGGGCTTTTCGGTGATTTTGTGTCTTTCGGTGGTCTGACCGTTTTTATACATCTGATAGTTGATGTAATCGATCTCGTCCTGAGTAACCTCCATCTCGATTCCGTTAAGGGTATTGATGATGTTGGTAAAGCTTTCAAAGTCAACTATCGCGTAGCGGTCGATCTTTACACCGAAATTCGCCTCGATCGTTTCAATCGACAGCTTGGCGCCGCCGAGAGTATATGAAGAGTTGATCTTGTCATATCCGTTACCCGGAATATAAACGTAGGTATCACGCTGGAACGACGTAAGCTTTAGCTTTTTGTGGGTGTTGTCAATGCTGAGCAAAATCATTGTGTCGGTTCTGCCGTACTTTTCGCCGTGGCTGTTGTCCTCGCCGAAAAGCATAACATTAAGCACCTTGGAATCCTGAAGCAGCTGTGAGTCGGCAATAATGTCGCTTGAATCGCTGTTGGGAGTCGTTGCCCTTGTTTTTGAAGCCTCGTTGTCGTCGGCGACAAAATTCACAGAATCAAGCAGCTTGTAATAGTAAAGCGTGCCGGCGCCGCCGATTAACAGCAGGATTGACAACACAAGACAAACAATACGCTTTGCTCTGCCCTTTTTGTTGTAAAGCTTTAACACCTGTGTGTTAGAGCTGATATCAACCAAATTGGTGTTTGTATCTTTATTTGCCATATTACCCCTCCGTTAAAGGTAATGCTAATACTGCGTTTTTATATACGTTATCAATTAATTATAACATATTATGTTGTCTTTTAATTCTAAATTAGAATAATAAATTTTGAGTACGACGAAATTTGACATAAAATCCGCTTGTTTATTGGACAATTTTATTCCTGTTCGTCGAGAGACAGGTAGAACGACGGCATAAATTCCTCAAAAAAAACCTCTGCCTCGGGAAGCTTCATCGCATGTATCGAAGCCTCGATGCTTTCCTTTGCCTTTCTGAACTCGTCGTTGCCCATGCGCAGCTCGTCAACGCATTTTATCAGCGCCGAAAACCTGTCCGCCGCCTTAACAAACGGACGCAGCTTTTCATCGCCGGCGCCGTTTTGCTTAATAACGGTTTCGTAATCCTCGCGGAAATCCCGGGGCAACAGGCTTATGAGCCTGTCAGCCGCGGTGTCCTCGATTTTTTTATAAGCGTCCCTGATTTCGGGATTCTGATATTTTACCGGCGTGGGCATATCGCCGGTAATAATCTCGGTGGCGTCATGAAAAACCGCAAGCACCGCCGCGCGTTCGGGATCAAGACAACCGCCGAAGCGTTTGTTGTGAATAAGCGTAAGGCAATGAGCCAGCACCGCCACCTGCTGGCTGTGCTCGCTTATATTTTCGCTGCGGGTATTGTTCATCAGTCCCCAGCGGTTAATGTATTTCATCCTCGAAAGCATAGCATAGAAATGTGAATAACTCATGATGTTCTCCTGAAATTTTTTCAATCTTAAAAATTTTACAAAATTTAGTGCAATTTCATCAATAATATGGTATAATAAATTTGATTATACCTAAATTAAAGGTTTGCTGCCCGATTTTATTGATTTTTATGGCAGCGTATGAACTAATTATACTTAAATTACCAAAAAAGTCAAAACCATTTTATCCGGAGAACTGATATGCACAACCAACCTCGAACACTCAGAAAGGCGCAGGGTCCATTCTTATTATGGACATTTTTACTGGCTTTAGGCACAGCGGCGCTGCTTTTTATCCCGTTTATTATTTATCACGGCGGAATTTTCTATTATTACGGTGATTTTAATGTTCAGGAAATACCGTTCTATCAAATGATCCACGGCGAGATCCAAAACGGCAATTTGGGTTGGAACCACCTTACCGACCTTGGAACCGACACGATCGCAAGCTACAGCTTTTATTTGCTCGGAAGCCCCTTTTTCTGGATGACGCTTCCTTTCCCAAATGAGCTTGTGCCGTATCTTATCGGTCCGCTGCTGATTCTGAAATTCGCCTGTGCCGCAAGCGCGGCGTACATCTACCTTAAAAGATACGTGCGGCGCAACGCTTTGGCAATGCTCGGCGGACTGATATACGCATTTTCGGGCTTTTCCATATATAATGTGTTTTTCTTCCACTTTCACGAACCCATGATCGTGTTCCCGCTTATGCTTGCCGCTCTGGACGCATTTTTATACGACAACAGGCGCGGAGTTTTCGCTCTGACTGTGTTCGCGGCGTGCACGGTCAACTACTACTTCTTCGCAGGTCAGGCAGTATTTATAATCATGTACTATCTGATCATTACCCTGAGCAAAACCTACAAGTTCAAAATCACGAATTTTCTTTTGCTCGCCGCCGAGGTTATCATCGGCTTTTGCGCTTCGGCGTTTATGCTGCTTCCGTCGGTACTGGGGATCTTGGGCAATCCGAGGCTTGACACCCTGCCTAACGGCTGGAACTCTATAGTGCACGACAAGCCGCAAAGATACTGGCTTGCGGTGCTTGGCTTCTTGTTCCCGTCCGATTTACCTGCTATGCCCGTGTTCACACCCGATTCCGAATGCAAGTGGGCGTCGGTTGCCGGCTGGCTGCCGATGTTCAGCGTTACCGGCTTGATAGCGTTTTTACAGCTGAAAAAGCGCGACTGGCTCAAACGCGTAATAACCCTGCTTATTCTGTTCGCCATGGTGCCTGTGCTTAACAGTATGTTCCAGCTTATGAACACTTCGATTTACTACGCGCGGTGGTTCTATATCCTTGTGCTTATGATCTCGCTCGCAACGATCAGGGCGGTCGAGGACAAGGAAGCAAACTGGAAACGCGCTGTTGCGTGGTCAACCGGACTTACCGCCGGAGCCGCGGTGTTAATAGGTTTAATGCCCTACATTACAGGCTTCGGAGACGGAAAAACCAAATACCGTATCGGTTCACAGGCAACCTTTGAACGCTTTTGGCAGTATGTGCTCGTGGCGCTTGCCGGTCTGCTGGTATTTGTGCTGATCTACAAAAAGTTTTTCTCCAATAGGCGGAAGTTTATCATTGCCTCAACCGTGTTTATGCTTGCTGTGGCATACGTTGCGTCGTTTATGGTAATAGGAACCGGCGTTATGGTAAGCAATACCACCGAACCCATAAAAAACGACATCATCAATTCCCGCAGTGACATAAAAATCAACGATCTTGAAGATGTGCGAAGCGACTTTTACGAATGTGTTGACAACACCTCTATGTTCTGGAAGGTTCAAAGCATGAACTGCTTCCAAAGCTCGGTTTCAACCTCGATAATGAAGTTTTACAAGGCTATGGGCATAACGCGCGACGTAGCCTCGCGCCCCGATTTTTCGGATTACGGACTGCGCGGTCTTTTCAGCTGCAAATATTACTTTGATTACAACAAGGACAACGACGACGATTCAAAGGATGAATGCTTCACCTACAAAAACGGCAACACCAAGATGCCCTTCTGGAAGCGTATAAAAACATGCAACCATTTTGATATTTATGAAAACGAATGTTATATTCCAATGGGCTTTGTTTACGACAACTACGTTACCGAGGAGGAATTTGAGCGCATAAGCGAAAACGACCGCACTCAAATCATCCTGAACATGATGGTGCTCAGCCGCGATGTAATGAAAAAGCACGCCGACATTACCGGTTATGACGAGGAAAAGTACAAGGTGCTTTACGGAAAATATCCGATGAAATTCAAAAGCGAGGTCGACAACTACTCCTACAGCGCCACCTTTGACAACTATAAAATGCGCTGTAAATCGCTTGCCTCAAACAGCTGCAAAACCTTCCGCTATACCTCTGACGGCTTCGAGGCGTTTTTCGAAAACAAAAATGCCGAAAAAAGCCTGATGTTTTTCAGCGTTCCCTACAGCGAGGGCTTTACCGCTTCAATAAACGGAAAGCCCGTTGACGTCGATAAGGTCAACTACGGCTTTATGGGGATCAGGATTCCGGCGGAGAAAAACCTTAAAATTGTTTTTCACTACAAAACACCGGGATTGTCACAGGGCATAATCATCAGTCTTTTGTCTGTCGCGGCATTTGTGCTGTACATGAGCGGAATCATTATTTTCAGAATTATATCGGCAAACAGAAAAAACAAAAGAAACGGAGAAATGTAATATGTTATTCGGCGATAATATATTAAAATATAAGGACGAACTTTTGCGCGACATAAATATGCTGATAAGCCTTGAATCTGTTGACGGAGTACGCGGCGAGGAATGTGTAAAAGCAATGGAATTCATGCTCAAGCGGGCAGCTGACTTCGGGCTTCACGGGGAGCGCATTGGCGAAAAATGCGCTCACATCACCCTCGGCGAGGGCGGAAAGGACTGCGCCGTGCTGTCGCACCTTGACGTTGTTCCGGCAGGAAACAACTGGAGCGTAAATCCCTATGCGCTTACCGAGCGCGACGGAAGGCTTTTCGGCAGGGGAATTATCGACGACAAGGGAGCCTCGGTGGTAAACCTGTACTGCCTGCGCGCTCTTAAAGAAGCCGGCGTCATTGGCAATAACCGTTTGAGAGTTATCTACGGCATTGCCGAAGAAACCGGGATGACCGACATGGACGAATATTTTTCTAAACAGCCGCTGCCCGACATGGCGTTTACTCCCGACAGCGATTACGGAATTTGCCGCGCCGAAAAGGGAATACTTCACTTAGAAATAAGCACGCCGCTGAATGAGGCAAAGGTTTTAAGCCAGTTTCATTCGGGCAAGGCGGTCAACGCCGTACCCGACATAGCTTATGTTATGCTTGATTCGTCAGACTATGACGAACAAACCCTTATGCGACTTGCGGACGCAAGCGACGGCAATTTTGAGTTTAACTACACCATTGACGGTCTTATGATCATCAGCCGCGGAAAGGCGGCTCACGCTTGCGAACCCGAAAAGGGCAAAAATGCCGCGGCACAGCTTATTGACCTGATAACCCACGCTTATGACGTTGTAGACATAGGTTCGCTTTGCAGCTTCATTGACTATGCGATAAACAACGAAACCAACGGAATGTCGCTCGGGATCAAAATGAGCGACGAAGTGTCCGGCGCCCTTACGGTTAATCTCGGTATTGTGAATATCGAGGACAACACCGCCGGAGCAAAGCTTGACATCCGCTACCCTGTTACCGCCGACAGCGAATGTGTTTTAAAAAATCTCCGCGCTGTTGCCGAGCACAGCGGAATATCGGTGAAGGTTATCCACCACGAGCCTCCTCTGTACATCGAGGACGGATCGGAGCTTATGAATATTTTAAGCGACGCCTATGAAAGCGTGACAGGCGAAAAGCCCGAATTATACTCAACAGGCGGCGGTACATACGCCCGCAAGCTTCAGGGCAGAGGCGTGGCATTCGGTCCCGCGTTTAAGGATGACGTTGTCAATATGCACAACGCCGACGAAAGCGTTGACCGTGAAAAGTTCTTTTTACACGCTCAAATTTGTCTTGAAGCAATGTACAGGCTTTTCACCTGCTGAATAATCAAAAGAGAAACGGAATTGAGTTATGAGTAAGAATGCATTAATAAAAAAGCAGGCTCGTCTGCTGCTCAGAGGAAACTGGGTTCCCATAATTGTCGGCTGGGTAATTGTTATGCTGACATACATTACGTTGTTTTATATGCAAAGCTTAATGCTGCTTGTCTTTGACCAAATTGACAGCGACGGCAAAATTTATAATATGCTGGAACCGGCTACAATACTTATCGTGTTGGCAAGCTATCTGTGCATGGTTTTTTTCTCGCCGCTGATAAACGGCGCGATAAGACTGAGCGCTAACCTGGTCAAAAACCGCCAAACCTACACAAACGAAATGTTTTATTTTTTCTCAAAGCCCAAGCTTTACTTTAAAACAATACTGTTTAACATGATCGTCGTCTGGTTTTTCCTGTTTATATCAAAGCTTGCCGACGCCTACGGCTATGCCTCGGCCTTTCTTTCCGCCAATCTCGGCGACAGTGATTTGCCGCCCGAGAACGTGTTAATACTTTTAGCGGCGCTTGCCGTAAGTATAGTTGTTTATGTTATGGCATACTTTTTGCTTGTGCATTATCAGATGATCGTCTATTCAATTGAACCCGAACGCGGCGCGTTTGGATGCACCTTCCTGCTGGTGCCGTTTGTGTTCAAACACTTCGGCAAGGCGTTAAGCCTTTTCTGCGGATTCATCGGCTGGTTCTCGCTTTGCTTCTTTGTTGTTCCGGCAATGTACACGGTTCCGTACTTTATTACCGCTTCGGCAAACGAGGTTTACTGGCTGCTGAAAAAAGAAAGGCAATGATTATTCTCCCCGGAGGTTTTTATGGTAGTTTCTCTTTGCATGATTGCCTATAACGAGGCAAATGCCATTGACGGACTCTTTAAGGATATCTCGCTTCAGGAATATCCCCACGAAAAAATAGAGGTTGTGTTCGTTGACAGCCGGTCCACCGACGCAACCCACGAAAAAATGGAAGAATTCAAAAATACCGACTACGGCTTTCTCGACGTAAAAATCGTGACCTGTGAAAAACACAACCAGGCTTTTTCATGGAACGCCGCGCTGAGCACCGCAACCGGCGATTTGATCATACGTGTTGACGCCCACGCGCGAATTCCGGTAAACTTTGTTTCAAGGAACGTTTACAACATTCGTCACGGCGAAAATGTAGTAGGAGGCGGTCGTCCGAACATCAGCTCAAACGTCAGCTCCTGGAAGCTTACTTTGCTTGCCGCCGAGGATTCGCTTTTCGGAAGCTCGATTGCCGGATACCGCCGTCCCGCAACCGAAAAGGAATACATGGACAGCCTTTTCCATGCCTGCTACAAGCGCGAGGTTATCGGAAAAATAGGCGGTTTTAACGAGGATCTCGGCCGCACCGAGGACAACGAGTTCCATTACAGAATACGTCAGGCAGGCTACAAAATGTGCTGCTGTCCCGACATTATTTCGTACCAGCATTCACGAAACACGTTAAAAAATATGATTCGCCAAAAATTTGCCAACGGAAAGTGGATAGGCCTCACCCTTTCGGTTTGTCCCGGCTGTCTTTCATACTTCCACTTCGCGCCGTTTTTGTTTGTAGTCGCAATAGTTATATGCACGATTTTGGCGTTTCTCGGTCAGCCGATGATGCTTTACATTTTGCTTGCGCTGTACGGAATGTTTGACTTTGTAAACTCTGTGAGCTGCTTCACCATGAAAAATATTCAGCCGCAGTTTTTGGCTCTTCCGTTTATTTTTCCGCTGCTGCACATTTCCTACGGCATAGGCACAGTCGTAGGTCTGCTTGACATTCCCTTCTGGAAGCGCAAAATCAAAAACAGCGACGCAAAACAGCACATTGAGGACGTAAAGCAAAAAATCAAAGAAAACACCATACAACACTGACGGACGGCGGTGTAAGATTTGAAAAACCTTCATAAAACAAGCAAACCGCGCTACGGTTTAAATGACACCCTGCGCGGATTTTCACTGTTAAACATGATCGCCTACCACTTTTGCTTTGATATATTCCATGTTTACGGTCTTAACACCGGATGGATGTACACAACGACAGCTGTCATTTGGGAAAGGTTCATCTGCTTTTCGTTCATAATAATTTCGGGAATCTCGCTTAACTTTTCCGGCCATGCCTATAAACGCGGCTTGATCGTCAGCGCGTGCGGCGCATTGCTGACGGTAGTCACGCTGATTGCCGTGCCGGGCTTAGCGATATGGTTCGGAGTTTTGACCTGCATCGGCGCTTCAATGCTTATAACTCAGGCTTTGCGAAAGCTGCTTGAGCGGATCCACCCCTTGGCAGGCGCGGCGGCTTCGTTCTTGATTTTCGCCGTGCTGTACGGCGTACCTGACGGATACATAGGATTTTTCAAGCTGAAGATGCTTGAGCTTCCGCGCTTTTTATACCAAAATTATTTCACGGCATTTTTCGGCTTTTTGCCCGCGGGCTTTGTTTCTTCGGATTATTTTCCGCTGCTGCCGTGGCTTTTCCTGTTCATTTTCGGCTTCTTTGTGTGGAGAGCGGTCGAGCGGTACGGAATGGAAAAGTTCTTCAAATTCAGCATTCCGCCGCTTGCCTTTGCCGGGCGCCATTCGCTTTTGATTTACCTTGTCCATCAGCCCGCTTTAATTGGAATATGCTTTTTGATTTTCGGTTACTTTTGAGGATAATATGAGTGATACTGTAAAATTAACACCCGAGCTGCTGCGTGAGCTCCAGCTTAAGCAGCTCGATATGCTGCGTTACTTCCGTGACTTTTGTCAGAAAAACAACCTTACATTTTACTTAATAGGCGGCGGCTTGATAGGAGCGCTGCGAAGCGGCGGCTTTGTGCCGTGGGACGACGACGTTGACGTTATGCTTTTCCGCGAAGACTACGAAAAGCTGCCAAAGCTGTGGGAGGAGCAGCACGCCGACGGACGTTTCCGCCTGCTTAAAACCGGTGACGAGGTGTTTACCGGCAATATTTTCATAACCATAACCGACACAAACTACACCATGGTAAAGGCTAACCAAACCAAGGTCGACATCCCCCACGGCTTGGTGCTCGACGTCTTTCCGCTTGACGTTTGCCCCGACGGCAGATTCGCAAGAAAAATGCAGTTTGTGTGGACAATGCTCTATTCCCTGTTTTTGGCTCAGATCGTCCCCGAAAACCACGGAGGGCTGCTGGGCTTCGGCTGTAAGGTCTTGCTCGGAATATTCCGCGGAGATAATATCCGCCGCAAAATATGGCGGTTCTGCGAACGCAAAATGAGCCGTTACAAGCTCAGCGAAAACAAGTGTGTTACCGAGCTTTGCTCAGGACCTCACTGGATGAAGATAGAATATCCAAAGCACATCTACGAGGGCACAGCCACCGTAACCTTTGAGGGAATGGAAATGCCGTGCATGAAGGGCTACGACGAGTACCTTACCATGGTTTTCGGCGACTACATGACCCCTCCGCCAAAGGAAAAGCAGGTTCCTCACCACGACATCGCGTACCTTGACTTAAACACTCCGTGCAAGGTGTACGACGACGCACACAAAGCTGAATTCACAATGAAGTATAAAACTAATACCAAATGAAAAAGCGGCTCTTAACGAGTCGCCTTTTTGTTTATCTTTATTTTCGCCGTAAGTCCGCCGATAATATAAATCAGCAGTATTTCGGGCACACATTTAATTGCAACGCTGATAAATCTTGCCGAAAGATAAACTATGTAATCGGCGGAATAGCCGTTTAATACCCACAGCCAGTACGCCGCCAAAAATGTTTCCACGGCAAGCATATTAATTACCCAAGCAATAATAACGCGCGGAAGCGTGATTTGATTTTTATAAAACGCAAAGCCGTAAATTACGCCTGTCAAAAAGCCGCTTATAGTAAACCCCGGGAAGAACATTCCGCCTGTAGGAGCAACCATAAATGAAATAACGTCGCCCAGCGCGCCCACAAGTCCGCCGGCAAAAGGCCCGAAAAGCGAGCCCGCAATCGCAATCGGCAAAAACGCCGGGCTGAGCTTGACCATATTTCCGAACGCCGGCAAGGTAAGGTTCGCGAATATTCCCAGCACTACCCTTAAAGCGAGCAGCATTGCGATTATAGCCAGCGAATAAACGCTTTTAAACTCATAAAGCGACTGTTTTAATTTTCCCAACATAAATTATACCCCATTTATATATTATTGCCGCTGCCGAAAACATAAAAAAGCGGACAGTACAGAACTGCCCGCAAAATCTCATATTAACAGCGGGATGCGAAGTCTGCACCGCAGAGAAACTCTTTCGTTTTTGCGGCAACTCCCCGTCCGCAAAACACTTCACGCGCAGTCTTCTACTCTGTAATTAAGCCTTAGCTTACTCTAATATTATAGCAGAATATCTTCCTTTGTCAATATACTATATCATTTTTGCAAAAATCAGCATAACAAGCAGCAAGGTAATTACCGCGACCGCCGAAATAATCACAACCAAAATTGTGTTTGTGACCTTGTTGCCTCCGTCGCTTGTCTCGCGCTTCGGCACAAGTCCCGACTTTCGCAGCGCAGTTACAACGCCCTTGTACAGCAGCAGCACCAGTGCGGCGTTAAGAGACGCCTTGAGCAGGTTAAACGGAATCAAAAGCGGAATAAACATCGCGAGCACCTGTTCCCTCGTTACACCCATATAGAGCGGTGTTACAATATAATTCCACAACAGCATCATAGCAGTCATTGCAATAACAGCCGAAATCAGTCCTATAATAGCGCGCGACATTGTCTTTTTGCGGTAATAAATCACCGAAGCCACTCCCACGAAAATTCCCGAGGACAGGAAGTTCATCAAAAGACCTATAGGTCCTGTTGAGCTTACAGTGATCATTTCCACAAAACAAACCACAAGCGACATAATAAGTCCTGCAACAGGCCCGAAGATAAAAGCTCCGATGGTAAGCACAACGTCCTTCGGCTCATAGGTTAGGAATCCGCCGATCCCGGGGATCCTTAAAAAGATATCCGCCGCAACCGCAAGCGCGACAAGGATCGCCATTGTCGCAAGATTTTTAATGTTTGATGATTTTGTCATAAATATGACCTCCTTAAATTTTCAGGAGTCTCCGAAAACAAAAATCCCGCTGCCTCTGGCAACGGGAAACGTCTGCGTACACACGAAAAGCCGCGCGGCTTTCCGTTCGCATCTTCTTTCATCCGGACTTTAACCGTCGGTGCCTGAATTTCACAGGCTCGGCAGGCAAAACGCCTGTTCGTGGACTATACCACCGGTGGAGAATTTCACTCCGCCCCGAAGACAACCTAT
>CADAYK010000048.1 GCA_902792105.1 uncultured Ruminococcus sp. | reverse complement strand
TTTGGCCACTCGGGAATTCTCCCATATGTAAAGCCTACAGTTTTGTAGGCTTCTTGGAGCTGGTGGACGGACTTGAACCCCCGACCTGCTGATTACAAATCAGCTGCTCTACCAACTGAGCTACACCAGCTTATATGCACTTTCAAGTGCCTATATAATATAACATAATCGGGCAGATTTGTCAACACTTTTCGCAAAAATATTTTATCAGTTATAATTCCTAAGCTTACGCACATAATATTTTTATATTACGCAAAAAGGGATGACTTTATGTATTCAACAGCCCCAAAGCCTGCCAAAGCAGTTAATCAGGCGGAGGATGCAAAAAAACCGGCGGCAAAATACTCTTTTTACCAAAAAATAATTTTTCTTTACTTTTTGAACCTGATCGACTGGATTTGCACCGAAGCGCTGATTTCAAGCGGAAGATTCTACGAAGCAAACCCCGTTATGCGTCCGGTGCTGACCGGTTTTGTTCCTACGCTGCTGATCAAGGGGATTTTGCCGCTAACGCTCACGCTGCTGAGCTGCGCAATTTACCGCGCGGCGGGCGTCGGAGAAAGCAAACTCGCCAACATTCTGCTAAACTCGGGAATAATCGTTTACGCCGCGGTCAACCTGTGGCATATTGTTAATTTCCTATTGCTCTTTTTTGTATTTTAAGGTAAAATATAATACAGATATGCAATAGGGAGTGTTGATTTTGCCTGCTTTGTCGGTTAGAAATTTGGAGATGACTTTTGTGGAACGCACCTTGTTCCGCGACGTTTCTTTTGATGTGGAAAGGAACGACAAGGTTGGCTTTATCGGCGCGAACGGCGTTGGAAAGACCACGCTTTTTAAGGTGCTCAACGGCGAGCTTGAAGCCACAGAAGGCACGGTTGCGTTTGAAAAAAACACTGTTGTGGGCTATATGGAACAGCACGCCTGCAGCAATCCTCAAATTGACGTTTACCACGAGCTTTTGTCGGTGTTCGGTTATTTGAGAGAAACCGAACGCGAAATTGCCCTTATCACCGACCGGATAGACCGCGGAGAAGGCGACTTAAACGAGCTGGTCGAGCGCCAGACAAGACTTATCGAGCAGTTTGAGGCTCAGGGCGGTTTGACCTACAAAAGCCGCACCAGAGCGGCATTACTCGGACTCGGCTTCAGCGAAAATGACTTTGCCATGCCTGTGGGATCTCTCAGCGGCGGTCAAAAGTCAAAGCTGTGTCTTGCGAAGCTTCTGTTGTCAAGAAGCACGCTTTTACTGCTTGACGAGCCCACAAACCACCTCGACATCAAGTCTGTTAACTGGCTTGAGGATTTTCTGCGAGATTTTCAGGGCGCAATGATGATTATCAGCCACGACCGTTATTTTCTTGACCGTGTGACAAACAAAACGGTTGAGCTTGAGCACCAAAAGATTATGTGTTACAAGGGCTCATATTCCGAATTCATCAGAAAAAAGCAGGCTTACAACGAAAGCTTAAAGAATAAATATGAAAACGATTTAAAAGAGATAAAGCGAATAGAGGGTATTGTTGAACAGCAAAAACGCTGGGGGCGCGAACGCAACTTTATTACCGCCGCAAGCAAGCAAAAGCAGGCGGACAAAATCAAAGAACAGCTTGTTGCTCCCGAAAGCGAGCTTGAAACCATGCGAATGCGCTTTACTCCGAGGTGCGAAAGCGGCAACGACGTATTGATTTGCCGCAACCTTGCCAAAAGCTTCGGCGAAAAAAAGCTGTTTGAAAACCTCAGCATGCACATCCGCAAGGGTGAGCGCGTGTTTGTGCTCGGCGAAAACGGCTGCGGAAAAACCACCCTGTTCAGAATTCTCACCGGAGGTCTGGCGCAGGACAGAGGAGAGTACGATTACGGCGCAAATGTAATGGTGGGCTATTTTGACCAGATGCAGCAAAACCTCGATCTAAGCAAAACCGCGATTGACGAGGTGTGGGACGCGTTCCCCAACCTCAGCCAAACCGAGGTTCGCAGCGCTTTGGCGTCGTTTTTGTTCAAGGGTGAGGATGTTTTTCAGACGCTTAACAAGATGAGCGGCGGAGAACGCGCAAGAATATCGCTTTTGAAGCTTATGCTAAAGGGAAGCAACTTTTTGCTGCTTGACGAACCTACAAACCACCTTGACGCTGCCTCGCGCGAGGAGCTTGAAAACACCTTGCTCGATTACAGCGGCACGATGCTTATAATCAGCCACGACCGCTATTTTATAAACAAGCTTGCGCACCGTGTGCTCGCCATGAAGAAGGACGGGATAAGGGAATATCTCGGAAACTATGATTACTACTGCGAACGCGTAAAAGCCGAGGGTGAAACCAAAAAGCAGGAAGCCGACGCTAAAGCCGCCGACAAGCCCAAAAACGAGTATTTTCTCAAAAAGCAGCAGCAGAGCGAGGAACGCAAGCGGCGCACTAAGCTAAAAAAAGCCGAGGAGGAAATTGAGCGCCTCGACAGCGAGATAGAACAAACTCAGACAATGCTTGCCGACCCCGGGACCGCAAGCGATTATGAAAAGCTGATCGAGCTTACAAACACGCTTGAACAGCTTCAGGCAGAACAGGAAAACTGGTACGAAATCTGGGAAGAGCTTTCGGATTAAACTACGCTAATAAACCGGTTGCTTTTAATAACGGCAACCGGGTTTATTTTTGATTTATCAAACTGTACTCTGATTTTTTAATCAAACTGTGTATTTTTTTATATACAGATTTGTGTTACAATGCTATCATTCCAAAACAGAGGTGACAGAAATGCAAACATTAAGTATTAAAAAAACAAAATATTCCGGCAAAACTATGGCGTTGACTGCGATGTTCGCGGCACTTGTGACTGTAGCGACTGCCTTTATAAAAATTCCCGCGCCGCTGGGATATGCTCACTCAGGCGACGCGGTTGTATATCTTGCGGCGTGTGTATTGCCGGCACCGTTCGGCTTTATCGCGGCGTCACTGGGCGGAGCGCTTGCCGACCTGCTGTCGGGCTACGCAGTCTGGGCAATTCCCACAGCGCTGATCAAAGCGCTGAACGTTCTGCCGTTTTTCCTGATACGCCGCCGTCTGCAGCGTGCACACAAGGACAACCGCATTGTCCGTCCTCTCACATTGCTTATGCTGCTTCCGACCTCAATAGTGACTGTAGGAGGATACTTTGTTGCCAACATGCTGCTTTACGACCTCGGTGCGGCATGGGCGGAAACACCGTTCAACCTGATTCAGGCTGCCGTTGCCGCCGTGATGTTTATCATCCTTGCGGCTTCGCTCGACACGGTAAAATTCAAGCAAAAGCTCGGACTGTAACTTGCGTTTTCCGCAACCTGAAATGTGAACATAGCTTATACTAATTCCGTTTTAGGACGAAAATCAAAACACGGCAGCTTAACTGACTGCCGTGTTTTAACATCTCTCTTTTGCTACTCGCTTTTATATTTATTTATGCTGTCCTTGATTTGATTAAAGGAAATGCCGTATTTCAGGGCAATATCCTTGGCATAGCTTACGCCCTGCGGCGGGAGCAGACTCACCTTGAAGCTGCGTTCGCCGTCGTGCATTCCGGTTACAAGGCTTGCCGCCTTGCTTTCGCCTTCGACCGAACTGTTAAGCTCGTCAACGCTGCGCGCGAGGTCGTGCATATGGGTATTGAATATGCAGCGCACTCCCAAAAACCTCATTGCCTTTACAACATCCTTGGCAATAAACAGACCTTCGGTTACACTGGTTGTGGCAAGGCTTTCGTTTAACAGCATTACGCTGCGTTCGGTGGCGACCTGAAATATTTCGGAAAGACGCTTGCTCTCTTCCCCGAGGCGGCCGAGATCGACGGTGTCGTTTTCGTCCGCAGGGAAATGGGTAAATATATTGTCGCACGGGCTGATTGCCGCCTGAGAAGCCGGAACATAGATTCCGAGCTGGGCAAGGTGCATAGCGAGCCCGTAGGCTTGGGTGAATATTGTTTTACCGCCCCGGTTGGGACCGGTGAGAATAAAAATGCGGTAATCGTCGTTAAAATCTATATCGTTTGTGATTATGTTGATGTTATCGCCCTGAACATTTTTTATGGCGAGCTTTAGGTTGTACAAATCCTTGAACGAACATTCACGCTGATCCGGCGGAAGTATTTCCGCCTTGCAAACCGGCATTCCCTGCGCTTTGATTTTGTCGATAAGCTCAGCCCAGCGAACATAGAAAATTATTTCGGGCATAAGACCGATAAGCATATAGCCGCTTATATTTACATAACGCTTAACGGTGTTTTTGATTTCGGTACAGGTTTGGTTCATTATATTGGTGACAATATCCTTGATGGCGTTTGAAAGCGAATCGGCGCCCGTTACGGTACTTGTGCTTATTTTAACGCCTGTCATATTGTCGTTAAGCTCGGCTTTTTGGGTGAAGCTGGGCATTGATATAGGCGTTGCAGGATGAAACAGCCGGATGCTTTCCACGTCGCCGGTTCCGTGGTGCAGCTCCTCCTTGCGGTCGGCAAAGCGCATAAAACGGCGCATAAGTCCGCTTTCCTTGAACTCGCTGTCGTTCAGACAGACAACTCCGGCAGACTTGGGGCGGAGCATGCTGTCAAGGTTTACGCCGATGGTAATGCTTTTGAGCCGTTTGACCTTGGCAAGCATTTCGTCGATGTCCTTTTTTAAATCGTCAAAGCCGCTTTCAAGCGAGATTTGAGTTACAAGGTCAAGCAGGTCGCGCATACCCTTTGAACGGATGTCGAGTGAGGATAAAACGTCGCGCAGCATAGAGATACAGCAAACATACTCGTCAACCTCGCGCAGACGGTTTACAAGCGACCAAAAAGCCGCGCTGTCCTGATCCTTTTGAAAGCGCTCGAGATCGCGCAAGTCGGCGAGCTTGCGAACAAGCTCCTCCATTGAGGAACGAAGCTTTGGAAACCGCAGGAAATCCTCGAAAACATCACAGCGGTAACGAATAACCTCGGGGTCGTCGGTTACGCTGACCATAAGCTTGCGCATATGCTCGCGCTCGTATTTTTGGTCGGTCAAAGCTTCAAGTATGAAATCTATTGACAAGTCGTTAATGCTTTCATTGGTGAGCGTGCTGCTCTTTTTTTCTTTGTTCTGCGGATATAACAAGCTATATTCCATATTACTGCACCTCATCTTTCAGCCCCATTATACTACAGCAAAAATCAACTTACAAGCAACTATTTGTACACAAAATAAACCTTTAGTTGAAAAACGGCGTTTTTCTTTCAAACTTAGTGAAGAAATCAATAATATCGCGCTGACAAATTTCGTCGGCAAAGCACAACAGGGCAATCAGCGAATTTTCCTGACGGTAGGTATAGGAATTGATGTCGCCGTTTTCGGTGGCGATAACACTGCGGTCTGCAAGGTTTATTTCGACGAGCATTTGCATAAAGCCGTCTGCTTCTTCCCTGCTCAAGCCTGTTTTTTCGGCAATAAGCGAAACAGACACAGGCGTGTTCAGACGTGTGAACATAAAGTAAATTATTTCGAGAACCTCGGGATGTGACAAAACCTCAAAAACTCTGCGCAGGCTTTCACGGTCGCAGAGTTTTTTATTGAGCGGCTGTTCGGACGACGGCAGCAGAAAAAAGTAACGGAAATCGTGTGAAAGACGCATGCTTACAATTCCGCTGTCGTACAAAAGCTTTGAAAAAATCCTTTTGTCGTTTATGAACCTGAGATTGCCCGGAAAACCGTCGGGAATAGATTCGGCTATGTTTTTTTCGTGAGAAAGCCCGAGAAACGCCATGCCGCAAAATTCGAACGCCGTTTCAAACGATTCGTCATAACCGAGCTGGCTGAGAATGTTGATAATACGCTCATCCGTGCTCAGGGTATCTCTGCCGAAAAGCATATCAACACTAACCTCGAGAACGTCCGCTATAGCAGGCAAAAGCTCGGCGTCGGGCGAGCTTCCGCGCTCCCATTTGGACACCGCCTGAGTTGTTACGCCGACAAGCGAGCCAAGGCCTTTTTGGGTTATTCCCTTTTGTTTTCTGTATTTTTTGATATTTAAACCGATTACGCTTGACATTTTATCAGCTCCGACTAAAAGTTATACTAATATTGTACAGCATTGCGGAATTTTTTCAAGAGCAAACCGGGTGCGTGTTGTCATTGACAAAAAAATTATTTATTGTATAATAGAAATGTTATAGTAACTAATTATGGCATTGCCGCTTAATTTTTTCGCGGACTGCCTTAAACCGGAGGAAGAATATATGGCAGGAAATAAGAAAATGGTCGAGGCGATCACAAGCCGCGACGAGGATTTTGCAAAATGGTATACCGACATTGTAAAAAAAGCCGAGCTTGTGGATTATTCCGGCGTTAAGGGCTGCATGGTGATACGCCCCTACGGCTACGCTATTTGGGAGCTTATGCAGGCTGACATGGACAGACGCTTTAAAGAAACAGGACACGAAAACGTTTATATGCCCATGTTTATTCCCGAAAGTCTTTTGCAAAAGGAAAAGGATCACGTTGAGGGCTTTGCGCCCGAATGCGCTTGGGTAACAATCGGCGGTCAGGAAAAGCTGACCGAACGTCTGGCGGTCCGCCCTACCTCGGAAACCCTGTTTTGCGAACACTACAAAAAGGTGATCAACACATACCGCGACCTGCCGAAGCTGTACAACCAATGGTGCAGCGTGGTAAGATGGGAAAAAACCACACGCCCGTTTTTGCGTACATCTGAATTTTTGTGGCAGGAAGGCCACACAATGCACGCCACCGCCGAGGAAGCAAAGGAAGAAACCCTTAGAATGTTAAAGGTTTACAGCGATTTTTATAAGGAAACCCTCGCAATTCCGGCGGTGACCGGACAAAAGACCGAGAAGGAAAAGTTTGCCGGAGCCGAGGCTACCTACACGATCGAGCCGATGATGCACAACGGCGTTGCCTTGCAGGGCGGCACCTCGCATTACTTCGGAGACGGCTTTGCCAAGAGCTTCGGAATTACCTACGCAGGCAAGGACAACAAGCTTCATTATCCGCACCAGACCTCATGGGGTACTTCCACAAGAATGCTCGGCGCGCTGATTATGGTTCACAGCGATGACGACGGACTTGTGCTTCCGCCCAAGATCGCGCCGATCCAGGTTGTGATCATTCCTGTTGCCCAGCACAAGGAAGGCGTGCTTGACAAGGCTTACGAGTTAAAATCCGAGCTTCAAAAGAAGTTCCGTGTTAAGCTTGACGACAGCGATCACGCTCCCGGCTGGAAGTTTGCAGAATACGAAATGAAGGGCGTGCCTGTGCGCGTTGAGATAGGTCCTAAGGATATTGAAAAGAACCAGTGCGTTGTTGTAAGACGCGACACCCGTGAAAAGGCTTTTGTTACGCTTGACGGACTTGCCGAGTTCGTGGAAAACCTTATGGTGACGATCCACAACGATATGTACGACCGCGCCGCCAAGAACACACAGGAAAAGACCTTTACCGCGACAAGCTATGAGGAATTTGTTGAAACCGCCAAGAACAAGCCCGGATTTATTAAGGCGATGTGGTGCGGCGACAGCGCGTGCGAGGACAAGCTCAAGGACGTTACCGGCGGAGTCAAGAGCCGCTGTATTCCCTTTGAGGAGGAACACCTTGCCGACACCTGCGTATGCTGCGGAAAGCCTGCCAAACACATGGTGTTCTGGGGTAAGCAATACTGATATTTGATATAATTTACGGAGTTGAAAAAATGCCGATCAAGGTTCAAAGCAATTTACCGGCAATAAAGGTTCTTGAAAGCGAGAACATTTTCGTAATGCCCGACGACATTGCGTTAAAGCAAGACATACGTCCGCTTAAAATACTGATCTTAAACCTGATGCCGACAAAAATCACAACCGAAACCCAGATTTTACGCCTGCTCGGAAACAGTCCTTTACAGGTTGATATTGAGTTGCTTCAAATGGCGTCGCACGTTTCAAAAAACACCTCGTCAAACCATCTTAACACCTTTTACAAGACCTTTGATGAAATTAAAAGCAATACCTTTGACGGCTTGATAATTACCGGCGCGCCCGTTGAGCTGCTTGATTTTGAAGAGGTTGACTATTGGGACGAGCTGTGCCGCATTATGGAGTGGTCAAAGAAAAATGTGTACTCGACCTTTCACATTTGCTGGGGAGCCCAGGCAGGGCTTTACTATCACTACGGAATAAAAAAGCATGCTTTGCCCGAAAAGCTGAGCGGAATTTATACCCACAATGTACTCGACCCGCATCATCAGCTTATGCGCGGCTTTGACGACACTTTCCAAATTCCCCATTCGCGCTACACGGGGGTTAAACTGGAGGAGGTTCGCAAAGCGCCTTTGCTTGATGTGCTGGCTGTAAGTGAAAAGGCAGGCGTTTCGATAATCTGCTCCAAATCGGGCAGACAGGTTTTTGTAACAGGTCACGCCGAATATGACCGCGACACGCTCGCAAACGAGTATTTGCGCGACCTAAACCGCGGTATTGAACCGCAGGTTCCGTACAACTACTTTCCAAACGACGATCCTTTAAGGGTTCCGCCCATGGTGTGGCGAAGCAACGCGACGCTGCTTTACACAAACTGGCTGAATTATTTTGTATATCAGGCGACGCCGTATGACTTGAACGAGCTGGAAAATTACGCCCAGTGATAATGCAAATAAATAATTTTACAAAAGGGAGCGGTTTTCGCTCCTTTTCTTTTTTGAGCTGTTTGTTACTTATTGTAAATTTAAAATTATATTTCCTGAAAATTATGTGAATTTGGTTGACATTTAGTGCAAAATATTCTAAAATGGAAATTAGCGAAATAAAGTGAACGGAGGTGCACAAAAATGAGAATATCAAGAAAGATAAAGTATGCCGCAGCATCATTTTCAATGGCGGCAGCGTTTGCGGTATCGTCGCTTTTTGCCTTGCCGGCGTTCGCGCAGGGCAACGGTCTTGACATAACCGATACTCAAATTACGGTGCGCTCCTCCGAAATCAAGGAAAAGGGAGCTTACAAGGCTATTCAGGCGGCGCTTGACATTGCGCGCTACAGCGCCACAAACGACAATATCTATAAGGTTGTTGTCGAGCCGGGCAAATATGACCTGACGCGCGCGCTGCACATTTTCAGCAATACCGAGCTTTATCTTAAAAACGTTAAGCTTTCAAGAAACAAGGAAAGCTCTGCCAATATGCTTCGCACAGGCGATTACGACACCGAAAAAACCGGCGCCGAGGGATATGACGATCTTTGCAACATGACCGTTACCGGCGGAGAATTTGACGGCAGCAACACCTCAAACACCATGATCAAGGCTGCCCACTGTTCAAAGCTCACCTTTAACGAAACCACCTTTAAAAATATAAAAAACGGACACATTATGGAGATCGCCGGTGTTGACGGTTTTTATATTAAAAAATGCGTGTTTAAGGATCAAACGCTTGACCCCGACGATGTCGGATATGAGGCTATTCAGCTTGATATACTTAAATCGGGACACATTGTTGACTGCCGTTCCGAGGATTTGGCGATGAAAAACGTTTTGATCGAGGGCTGTACCTTTGAAAACGTGCCGCGCGGAATCGGAACACACACAATGATTCTTAACAATCCGTTTGACGGAATAAAAATAAAGAACAACAAATTTAAAAATATAACCAGCGCAGCGATCCAGACCATGAACTGGAAAAACTGCGAAATAAGCGGAAACACAATTGAAAACACGCCGCGCGGTATTTCGGTTTACTCTATTTTGGGCAACGGAATGGGAGCGTTTAAATCGAGTGTGATTGCCAAGGAGGGCGGCACCGAAAGCCACTGCTCCGATAAATACAGCGGTCCCGAGGACAGCAACATTGTAATAAGCGGCAACACGATTACCGGCTGCGGCAAGGTAAAGGACAAATTTGCCGAGTATGAGCCTGCCGGAATTACCGTTACGGGCAACACGCTGAGCAAGGTTTACAGTAAATATGACGACGGAAGCGGCGCACTGCCCAAGGGCGATTACAGCGTTAAGGGCGTGACCGTAAAGAACAACGCCATAGACGTTAACGGCTACGGAATCCGCATGATCAACGCGAAGTCGTGCGATGTTGTGGGCAATACGCTGAGATGCGGCGGCAATAAAAGCTATAAAAACGATTTTCACGGTATTCAGATTTACGAATCACAAATCAACAATATTACGCATAATTCCGTAAGCGACGCAGACTGCAACGGAATAAGCGTTTACAAAAGCACTGTGCCGGTCATTGAAAACAACGAGGTTGACAACGCTAATTATGTCGGAATATGCTGCGACAGCTCAACCGTAAGGCACATAAATTACAACACCATAATCAAGACCGCCTACGACGGAATTCTTTTTAAGGCGAGCAAGGGCAACAAAAAAATCTCCGAAAACTATATTACCAACACCGGCGGACGCGGAATTTTTGTTAAGGAAAAGTCGAGCGCCGGTCAAATTGAACAAAACACGATTTTCGGCTGCAAGGACGCCGGTATTGAGCGGATGAACAACAGCAAGGGAACGATCGGCGACAATTACTTTAAAGCCGCTGAGCTGAGATCTATTTCGCTGAACACAGATTCGCTGATTATGGGCATAGGCGAAAAATATCCGCTTGATCTCAGTCTTTCGCCGTCAAACGCCAAGTCAAAGTTTATTTGGAAAAGCTCTGACAGCTCGGTTGCCTCGGTTAACGGAAACGGACAGGTTACCGCCAAGAAAACCGGCAAGGCAAAAATCACGGTTACAGCGTCAAACGACCTTACTCAGACCTGCAACGTTGAGGTAAGGAAAGCACCCGACAACATATCGCTGAACGCGGATATGCTTACGATAGGAGTAGGCGAGGAATTTGACCTTGACAGCTCGCTGTCGCCGAAGGGTTCAAGCTCGCACCGCGTTACATACACCTCGAACAACAAAAACGCCGTGAGCATCAGCGACACAGGCGGCGTAATAACGGGCAACTCGGTCGGCACAGCCACGATCGTGGCTTCAACCTTTAACAAAAAAATTGCCAACTGCAATGTAATTGTAAGGTCGGCGCCTTACGCGGTATGGTTTGTTGAGGATTACCTCGACCTCGGAATAGGCGAAGGCTACCGCTTTGACGCCAAAATGCCCGACGGAACCGCAAGCAACTATCTTGTTTTTGAATCCTCCGACTCCAACGTGGTTGAGATTGACGCAAAAACGGGAGACGCCTTTGCCAAGAACAAAGGCACTGCCGAAATTACAGCCACCGCGTTTAACGGAATTCAGGCTCACTGTACCGTAACCGTTTTGAATCCGCCGGAGAGTATTACGCTTTCGCAAAGCAGAGTTAAGCTAAGCGTCGGCGAAACCGCTGACATAAACAGCAGCTTCCCCGAAGGCTCGACCGCCTTTAACATAACCTATATGTCATCTGATCCCGGTGTTTGCCATGTTGATAAATACGGCGTGATCACCGCTAAGGCAAAAGGAAAGGCAACTGTTTCGGCAAGAACCTTTAACGGCAGAATCGCCTTTTGCGAGGTAATTGTGGAAGAGCCCAAGGACAGCGCCGACAAACAATATTACAATTAAACTCATTTTCAAAAAGCCGTCTCTATTTTGAGGCGGCTTTTTTATGATTCTCAATAAAGCGCATAACTAATACTAATACCTAATAAAAAGTAGCCAATCTTTGCGGTCTATTTTCCACAATACTGCGTTGTCGTCCTTGCAAGGCGCCAGCCTTGCCGCGTCCTCC
>CADAYK010000047.1:3745-15553 GCA_902792105.1 uncultured Ruminococcus sp. | reverse complement strand
GTCCTTGCAAGGCGCCAGCCTTGCCGCGTCCTCCGCCTTGTCTTGCGAAAAATATCCTCGCAAAATATAAGTCTACTTTCTATCAGGAATTAGTATTAAGTGAAATTATTGATTATCCTTATAACGTCCGAAAGTCCGTTTGCCGTGTCATACAGCAGCGGCTTTAATTCTTTTTCCGGGTTGTCCAAATCGGGAACGAGAACGGTTTTGCAGCCTGCCGCCGCTGCCGAGCGCACTCCGTTGACCGAGTCCTCCAAAGCGACGCATTCGCACGGCCTCAGCCCAAGCCTTTCGGCGGCGTAAAGGTAGATGTCGGGCTTTGGCTTGCCGTTTTTTACCATTCTTGCGCTTGCGACCACATCAAAAAATTCGAGCAGTCCCACGCGCTGTAAGTATTGCGAAGCCCTGTTTGCCGCAGTCGCCGTGGCGAGCGCGACCTTATAACCGTTCTTTTTAAGATATACAAGCAGCACGCGCGCGCCGTCCTTAGCCTCGATCCCGTGCTTTTCAACATAAGCGTCCATCAGCTCAACGCGCTTGCCGCGCACCAAATCGTAATCAAAGTCCTCTCCGAAATAACCCTGAAGCCTTTCGATCGCGAAAGGGCGCGCCATTGAGCGAATGCTCAGCGCGTGTTCGGTTGTCATGGGATAGCCGTAAAAATTCGCCGCCTCGCGCCAAAACCTTACATACAGCTTTTCACTGTCCAAAATAACTCCGTCCATATCGGAGATCACGCCTTTAATCATCGTTTTTCCTCACTATATTCAAATTGACAAGCACAATGCCGCACGAAATCAGCAGCAGCGACAACACGGTTTCAAGCTTGAATACGTTTTCGCCGAGCAGCAAACCCGAAAGCACGGTTCCGAACACCGGCACAAGCAAATTGAAAACCGAGATCCTGCTCGCGGGGTGAACCTTAAGCAGCGCCGTCCAAACCGAAAAAGCCGCAGCGGACACCAGCGCAAGCCAGAGCAAAATAAACACGCCCTGCAAATTCGCGGAGTTAAGCCTGCCGCCGCAAATCAGCCCGGTCAAAATTAAAACCGATCCCCCGAAAAGCAGCTGATATGCCGTCAGCTTTACGGGGTTTCTTTTTTGGGTAACACGCTTTGCGATCAGGTTTCCGCCTGCCGCGAAAACCGTTGAGAAAAATATCATCACATCGCCGAACAGCGTGTCAAACGAAAAGCCTCCGCCGCCGTTAATCAAAAGCACGCCGCCGAACCCCAAAACACAGCCGAGGATTTTCAGCGCGCTCAGCCTGTCGCTCTTAAAGAAAAGCGGAGCCGCAAGCACGGTTATAAACGACGCGCAGGCGGTTATTATGGAGGTGTTCGCGCCGGTTGTAAAGCTTATGCCGACATAGGTAAAAAGATACTGAGCCGTGGTTTGAACCGCGCCCAGCAGTAAAACGGGAGCAGCGTCTGTTTTTTCGGGCTTTACAAAGCGTTTTTCGGAAACACACAGAACGCAAAGCACCATAAGTCCGGCAAGCGAAAACCGCAGCCCTGCAAAAAGCAGCATGCTGCCGGCGTCCCCTTCGGCAACCTCGAACGCCTGATAGCCCAGCTTGATAAACGGAAACGCCGTGCCCCACAGCAATGTGCAAAAAATTGCCGCGAGGCAGGCGAAAAAACGGTTTTGCAATAGCTTTGACATTATGAGTTCAACAGCTCCGTCACCGCGTTAACGCAGTTGGCTCCGTCGGCGCAGGCGGTAATTATCTGGCGCAGAGGTTTAGTGCGTACGTCTCCGGCGGCATACAAGCCCTCGCAGGAGGTTTTTCCGGTTTCACCGGCAACAACAAAGCCTGCATTGTCGCAGTCCGCAAGGTCTTTTACAAGCCCGCTGTTAGGCACGATACCCACCGCAACAAAAACTCCGTTAGTTTCAAGCTCTCTGCCGTCTTTGAGCACGACCGAGGCAACGGTTTTGTCGCCCTTGATCTCGGCGAGCTCGGCGTTCAAAACCTGAGTTACATTCTCACATTCATTGAGCCTGTCCACCAGACTCTTAGCCGCGCGGAACTCGCCGCGTCTGTGAATAATTTTCACTTCGGAGCAGATATTTGAAAGAAAAACAGCCTCGGACACAGCAGTGTCGCCGCCGCCCACAACAACGGCGGTCTTTTTGCGGTAGAAAAATCCGTCGCAGACCGCGCAGTAGCTTACGCCCCTGCCCGTGAATTCAGCCTCGCCCTTTACGCCGAGCGGACGGTGAGTCGCGCCCGTGCAAAGGATAACGGTTTTTGACCTGTAGGTATTTTTGCTGCCCGTAACGGTAAACACTCCGCCGTCCTTTGAAACCGAGCTCACATCCTCGTCCGACATTTTCGCGTCCATTTCCGAAGCGTGCCCGCGGAACTTTAAGATCAGGTCCATTCCGCTGATCTTGCCCAGTCCGGTGTAATTTTCCACCTCGTCGGTCTGAGTAAGCTGGCTTCCCATTGAGGAAGCGGTGTCGAGCATAACAAAGTCAAGCCCTGCTCTTTGAGCATAAACAGCTGAGGTAAGTCCTGCCGCGCCTCCGCCCACAATAATCAAATCATAAATTTTTTCCATATTATCCACGCCCTTTCCGCGTCCTGTATAATAAAACAAAACATTGTATTTTCTTAAAATCCTGACGATAATAATATTGTACCACAAAAAACGGAGCCGTAAAAGAGCGGCTCCGCATTTTATATAAAAAATTTATTTTCCTTCGGCAACAACCTCGCGGATAACACGCGCGATATGCGGCTGAGTAAGCTCAAACTTGTCAAGCAGCTCCCACGCGGGGCCGCTGTAGCCGAACCTGTCCTGAACGCCGATTTTGGTAACCTTAACCGGGCATTCCTCGGTAACTACCTCGCAAACAGCCTCCGCAAGACCGCCGACAACATTGTGCTCCTCAACGGTGATGATCCTGCCTGTTTCACGGGCAGCCTTAGAGATAATTTCGCGGTCGATAGGCTTGATCGTGTGGATGTTGATAAGGCGAGCGTTTATTCCCTCTGCCTCAAGCTCCTTAACAGCCTTTAACGCCTCGTTAACAACAAGACCGGTAGCCACAACGGTAACGTCGTTGCCCTCGTGCAGGGTAATTCCCTTGCCGAGCTCAAAGCTGTAGGTTTCGGGATCGTTGAAGCTGTCGATAGCAAGCCTGCCCAGACGGATGTACACGGGACCGTCATAAGCTATTGCCGCCTTTGTAGCCTCCTTCATCTCCCAGTGATCTGCAGGATTCAGAACTACCATGTTGGGGATAGTGCGCATAATGCCGATATCCTCAATGCACTGGTGGGTAGCGCCGTCCTCGCCTGTCGAAATACCGGCATGACTTCCGGCGATCTTTACGTTGAGTCCGGGATAGGCAACAGAGTTTCTTATTTGCTCAAAGGCTCTGCCTGTTGCAAACATCGCGAACGAAGCCGCAACGGGGATCTTACCTGCCGCCGCCATGCCTGCCGCAACGCCGATCATATTGCCCTCGGCGATACCGCAGTCGAAGAATCTGTCGGGGAACGCCTTTCCGAAAACACCTGTTTTTGTAGCCGCCGCCAAGTCGGCGTCGAGCACAACGATATCCTTATTATCAACGGCAAGCTCGCAAAGAGCCTCGCCGAAGCTTTCTCTTGTAGCCTTTTTAATTATCTCAGCCATCAGCACTCGCCCTCCAATCTGTCAATTTCAGCCTGAAGCTCGGCAGTTGCCTGCTCATACTGTTCCTTGTTTGGAGCCACGCCGTGCCAGCCAACCTGATCTTCCATAAACGAAACACCCTTGCCCTTAACGGTCTTTGCAAGAACAGCGGTGGGCTTGCCCTTAACGGTCTTTGCCTTTTCAAGAGCCGCCGCGATCTGTTCAAAGTCGTGACCGTCGATCTTTATGACCTCAAAGCCGAACGCCTCAAACTTTTTGTCAAGCGGTTCAATGCCGCCGACCTGCTCAACGGGACCGTCGATCTGCAAGCCGTTTTGGTCAACGATAACAACAAGGTTGTCAAGCTTGTGGTGAGAAGCAAACATAGCCGCCTCCCAAACCTGACCTTCCTCAACCTCGCCGTCGCCGAGCACTGTATAGGTACGATAGTCTTTGTTGTCAAGCTTAGCCGCAAGCGCCATTCCGCACGCCGCCGAAACACCCTGTCCGAGTGAACCCGTGCTCATATCGATTCCGGGCGTTCCCTTCATGTCGGGGTGTCCCTGAAGCATAGCGCCCACGTGGCGCAGCACCTCAAGCTCGCTCCAGTCAAAAAATCCCTTGAGCGAAAGCACGGCATAAAGGCTGGGGCAGCAGTGACCTTTTGAAAGGACAAAGCGATCCCTGTCCTCCCACTGAGGATTATCAGGATCGACCTTCATCTCTTTAAAATAGAGATAAGTAAAGATGTCCGCCGCCGAAAGCGATCCGCCGGGATGACCTGACTTTGCGTGGTATGTGCCGAGAACAGCGCCCATTCTCGCCTTGGCGGCAAGGATCTTAAGCTGCTTGATTTCTGAACTATCCATTGTTACAACCATTCCCTTCTCTGACCTTTTGACATTATTATGTCGAAAGAACACGAATATACCTATAAATATTATACACGAAATCGTTAAGAATTCAACAATCTTTTAGAGGATTTTTAAAATTGTTGTAAAATACCTAATAACCGCCTTGAAACAATCAATATTTGTGGTATAATTTTATCAGATACACATTAAGCGGAGGTAAACCAAATGCTTTTAACCGCAGACGTAGGCAACACCAATATCAAGCTCGGAGTTTTCGACGGCGACAAGCTTGTTAACAAACTAAGGGTTTCAACCAACCGCGCCAAAACCAGCGACGAATTCGCGGTGGAGCTGTACACCTTTTTTCAGATATACAGCATTGACGCAAACGCGGTAGACGCGTCAATAATCAGCTCGGTCGTACCAAAGGTGACCGAACCGCTGCGCGAGGCTATCCAAATAGTAACGGGCGTAAAAAGCCTTGTTATCGGTCCCGGGCTTAAAACCGGAATGGAGCTTAAAATCGACCATCCCGAAACCCTCGGCGCCGACCTTGTGTGCGGCTGTGTGGGAGCCTACAAAAAATACGGCGGGCCGCTTATCATGATCTTTATGGGCACCGCCACCGTGATCGCCTATGTTGACGAAAACTTTGCCTACAAGGGCGGGATCATCGCCCCGGGCGTCAACATCTCGCTCGACGCGCTAACCTCGGGCGGCGCGCTTTTGCCGTCGGTCGATTTGCGCACTCCCAAAAAGGTGATATGCACCAACACCACCGACTGCATACGCTCGGCGATAACCCACGGCACTGCGTGCATGCTCGACGGAATGATCGATAAATTCTCGGAAGAAGCCGGCAAAGACTGCGTTTTGGTGGCAACCGGAGGACTCGCCCCGCAGATGATAAAAAACTGCGCCCATAAAATCACCTTTGACGAAAACATTATCCTCGAAGGCTTGTATCAAATTTATCAGAAAAACAGTAAACAGTATACAACACCCAAGGGGTGATGTAAATAAATTATGCGTTTCACCCGCGAAAACGGCGGGGAAGCAGCAGGAGGTTTTTTAAATGTCAAACACAAAAAGTAAAACATCAACCAAGCTTTTCAAGCCCGTGTTTGCGGCGCTGCTGTCGGCAATGATCATACTGCTGACCTTCACAATAGGCAGTCTGCGCTTCGGACCGATAACGATCACTCTCAACTGTCTGCCACTGGCGATCGGCGCGGTGTTCCTCGGCCCGCTTTACGGCGCGATTTTGGGACTGGTTTTCGGTCTTTGCAGCTTTTTCGCAAGCTTCACATCCGCTTCGCTGACAACCGTGCTTTTGGGCGTAAATCCGTTTTTGACCTTTGTAATGTGCGTTCTGCCGCGCGTTATCTGCGGCTGGGTGCCCGGTCTTTTGTTCAAGGCTTTGCCCAAGGACAACGAGCCCAAGCGCCTGGGAAGCACAGCGCTTTGCTGCGGATTAACAACGGTTTTAAACACAATAGGCTTCCTCGGCCTGATGTGGCTGTTC
This sequence comes from uncultured Ruminococcus sp., assembly GCA_902792105.1. Taxonomy (GTDB): domain Bacteria; phylum Bacillota; class Clostridia; order Oscillospirales; family Acutalibacteraceae; genus Ruminococcoides. The sequence goes on along the minus strand of CADAYK010000047.1, from coordinate 9,545 downwards.
TTTAAGGACGCGTTTGTAAGCAACGGCGACGTTATCGCCAAGGTTGGCAACAAGCCCACCGGCAACATATTTGTGTTTATTTTCGCGCTGGCAACAATCAATGCCGTATTTGAAATAGCAATAAACCTTGTGCTCGGCACCGCGATTTGCCGCGCGCTCACAGCAGCAACAAAAAATAAGATCTGATTCTAAAGCTTAACTATGGATAACCAAACGATTCTCGATATTCTCACACAAACAAATGAATATGTTTCGGGACAGGCGCTCGCCGAACAGCTCGGCGTGTCGCGTCAGGCGGTCTGGAAGGAAATAAAATCGCTGCGCGAGAGCGGATACGAGATCGAATCCGCAACCAAACGCGGCTACAAGCTTAAATCCTTTCCCAAATACCTTAACGCGCCGGCGGTAAAGGCAGCGCTGAACACCAAAATAATCGGCTGCGAGCTAACCGTTCTGGATCGTGTCGGCTCCACCAACGATTACCTGAAGCAGCGCGGCGCCGAAGGCTGCAAAAACGGAGCCGTAGCCGCAACGCGCGAACAGGTAAAAGGCAAGGGCAGGCTCGGCAGAGCATGGCTGAGCAAGCGCGACGAAAACATAGCGTTTTCGGTTTTGCTCCGTCCTAAAATCGCTCCGTATGAGGCAGCGCCGGTCACGCCGCTGGCTGGACTTGCCGTGTGCAAGGCTCTGCGTGAATTCACAGGGCTTGACTGCCGCATAAAATGGCCTAACGACATTATCGTAGGGCGCAAAAAGCTTTGCGGCATTCTTACCGAAATGAGCGCTGAATTTGACGCCGTGGAGTATATTATCACGGGAATCGGCATCAATGTTGACCAGGCGGTTTTCCCCGAGGAAATCGCATACAAGGCGACTTCGCTGCTGCTCGAAACGGGCAGGCATTACGACAAAAACAAGCTGCTTGCCTGCGTTCTCAACCATCTTGAGCAGGAGTTTTTAACCGGCAATTTGGAGTTTACGACCACGGTCTTTGAGGAATACAGCAGCCTTTGCGCAACCACCGGCAAAAACGTTACCTTCATGCGCGGCACACGCCGTGTAAGCGGAATGGCTGTAGGCGTATCCGAAAGCGGAGAGCTTAAAATAATGCTTTCCGACGGCACCGTCGTCATGGTAAACTCGGGCGAGGTCACCGCCCAGGGGATCTATTAACAAAATCAGCGTGGGCTGTAACGGTTTTTCCGTTCAAAGCTCACGCTGTTTTATTATAGTTTATTTTATCAATGCGTCCCAAAGCCTGTCCGCCGCGTCCTCCTTTGAAAGAAGCGGAAGGTCGGTGACGTTCTCCTTCGTGATCAATACAAGGTGGTTGGTGTCGGTTCCAAAGCCCGAGCCCTCGTCCTTGATCGAGTTGGCCGCGATCAGGTCGGCGTTCTTTTTTTCAAGCTTTGCACGCGAATTTTCGAGCACATTCTCGGTTTCCATCGAAAAGCCGCACACAAGCTGATTTTCGCGCTTATGACGTCCGAGCCACTGTAAAATATCTTCCGTCCGCTTTAAACTCAAAGTCAGGTCTGAGCCGTCGGCGGACTTTTTTATTTTCTCCGTACTTGTCTTTTCAGGTGTATAATCAGCCACAGCCGCGGTCATAACAACGCAGTCCGTTTCCTCAAAGCAGCCCGAAACCGCCTCAAAAAGCTCCCGGGCGCTCTGAATATTTACCACCTTTACAAACGGCGGCGGAGCAATGCTCACCGGTCCGCTTATCAAGGTTACGTCGGCGCCGCGCAGCATAGCCTGCTTTGCAACGGCGTAACCCATTTTTCCCGTAGAATGATTAGTAATAAAGCGGACGGGATCGAGGCTTTCGCGCGTGGGACCCGCGGTTACAAGCACCTTTTTGCCTGCCATATCCTTTTGCTTCGCGATTTCTCTGAGGATATAATCAAGCAGCGTCTGCTCGGGCGGCAGCTTTCCTTCTCCTGTCGCTCCGCAAGCCAAATATCCGCTGTCGGGAGGAATGACCTTTACGCCGCGCTTTTCCAAAATTTTTAGATTATCCTGCACGGAAGGGTGCTTGAACATATTTACATTCATTGCCGGCGACACCAAAACGGGACACCTTGCGGCAAGCAAAGTAGTGCTGAGCATATCGTCCGCAATGCCGTGCGCCATTTTGGCGATAATGTTTGCGGAAGCAGGCGCGATCAAAATAACGTCGGCGCGTTCGGCTAACGCAATGTGTTTGACCTCGCTTACGTCGGCGCGGTCAAAGGTCTCGGTCAGGCAGCGGTTTTTCGTAAGGGTTTCAAACGTTACCGGCGTAATAAATTCGGCAGCGTTTTTCGTCATAATAACCTCAACATTCGCGTTAAGCTTTACAAGCGCGCTTGCCAAATTCGGAATTTTATAAGCCGAAATACTGCCGGTCACACCCAGCAGAACCGTTTTTCCCGTTAACATAATCGGTCACCTCGTGTCTGTTATATTTTTATACCACTTTTTGATTATATCACACTTTAACAAATAAAACAACTTAATATATCAAAACAGCATAAAGCGTTTATTTTTCCTTGTTTTTTCTGCTGAGTATGTTATAATTGCATTAACAAACACCCGGAGGACGTTATGAAAGACTTTTCCAATGTAAAATTCAAAGGTACATTCCGCGATTATCAGGCAAAAATTCTTCAAAACGCCAACACCCATCTAAAGGACGGCAAAATCCACATTGTAGCCGCGCCCGGAAGCGGCAAAACTATTCTCGGGCTGGAGCTTATCCGCGGGCTCAACGCTCCCGCGCTCGTGCTGTCACCGTCGGTCACGATCCGCCAGCAGTGGGGCGAACGCTTTACTTCAAGCTTTTTGCCCGACAGCGAAAACGGAGACGAATACATATCCTACGACCTTAAAGCTCCGTCGCTGATAACCTCTGTCACCTATCAGGCGCTTTATGCCGCTTGGAACAAGCAAAAGCTGAGCGGCTCCGATGATAACGGCGAGGAAGCCGAGTCCGCCGATTTCACGGGCTTTAACCTTATTCAAACCGTACAAAAGGCAGGCATACGCACGATCTGCCTTGACGAGGCTCACCACCTGCGCAGCGACTGGCAGAAAAGCCTTGAAGCTTTCCTCAAAGCGCTCGGCAAAACCGTAACTCTCATTTCGCTTACAGCCACTCCGCCCTACGACAGCACGCCTGCCGAATGGAAGTCGTACCACAGTCTTTGCGGCGATATTGACGACGAAATTTTCGTGCCTCACCTTGTGGCTCAAAAAACGCTGTGTCCGCATCAGGACTATGTGATTTTCAGCTATCCCACACAGGAAGAGCAGGCTTTGCTTTCCGGGCAGCGTGCAAAAGCGGATCAGGCAATAAAAACCCTGCCCGGCACTCAGTTTTTTATTCAGGCTGTAGGGCAGTGCTCGGCTCAAAACGGCAGCATAGATCCCGATTTTTTGTACGAAAACTACGACGGCTTCACCGCGCTTTTCGCGCTTGCTCAGCTGAAAGACGCGTCTGTTGTAACCAATCTTCCGCCAAAGCTTCGCACCGATGTTTCGGCGTGCTCAAAAAGCCTTTCGCCCAAGACGACCGAGCAGGCGTGTCAGCTTATCGTCGGCAACCCCAAGCAGTTCGGCGATATAAGCACGGCGCTTGAACACAAGCTGAAAAACGCCTCGCTTATCCACAGGGGCAAGGTCAACTTCAGCGACACCTCGCTTGCCGAAAAAACCTTGATTTCGTCAATGGGAAAGCTTAAAAGCATTGCGGACATCGCCGCGCAGGAACACAAGAACCTCGGCGAAAAGCTGAGGATGCTGATTTTGACCGACTACATCGGACAAACGCATATGTGCGATATCGGCACCGACCAACCGATAACCTCGATGGGCGCCGTGCAAATTTTTGAGCACCTGCGCCGAAGCCGTGTTCCCTCACTTGCGGTGCTTACAGGCGCCGGAGTTATTCTTCCCACCGCCTCGCTTGAAGCGGCAAAAAGGATAGCGGAAGGTCTTAACATCAGCTTCACCTCCTCCCCTACCGCCGCGCCCGAATACAGCCGTGTAAATGTTTCGGGCTCCAACAAAAACAAAGTCGCGCTTGTAACCGAAGCGTTTTCGCAGGGACTATTCAAGATACTGACCGGCACAAAATCGCTGCTCGGCGAGGGCTGGGACTCTCCCTGCATCAACTCTCTGATTTTGGCGAGCTTTGTGGGCAGCTTCATGCTGTCAAACCAAATGCGCGGACGCGCCATACGCACCGACAAAAACGACCCCGGCAAGGCGTCGAACATTTTCCACCTTGTAACCCTCGACCGTGACGGCGACTACAGCCAAGGCTTGAACGGAGCCGACTGGGACACGGTTTCGCGCCGCTTTGACACCTTCCTTGCGCCTGCCTACAGCAGCAGCGTGATCGAAAGCGGCACCGACCGTCTGGATGTTATAAAGCCTCCGTTTGACGAAAACGGGATCCAAAGAATAAACAGCGCCATGTACGCCCTCGCCGCCGACCGCGAAACCATGAAAACCCGCTGGAACGCCGCGTTCAGCGCCGCCGGAGCTTCGCCTCAGGTGGCCGACACCGCCGACCTTCAAAGCGTTCCGCTTGTATTCGCGGACAAGAGCCTTTCGGGAGCCGTCCGCGCGCTGCTTGTAACAATTATTCTGCTTATACTGATTAACGTCATGCTGTTTTTACCGCTGTGGCTCAGGCTTGTGCTTTCGGCAGTTATCGCGGCGATCGGTATTCCGGTATTTGTGACAAGGCTGAAAAAAGCGCGCCAAATGTCGTCCGCCGAGGGCAATGTGAAAATTCTCTCTAACGCCCTGTGTGAAACGTTAAAAAATACCGGCGCGTTAAGCTCAAAAAACTGCAAGCCCGTGTGTATTCAGGGCTCCTTTGCAGTGCCGTCGGTCGCGCTTGAAAACGCGACGGCGCAGGAGCAAAGCGTGTACAACCGCGCTCTGTCCGAAATGCTGTCGCCGATCGACAACCCGAGATATATTATTTGCAAGGGCAGCGACGGAGCTTGCAGCTTTGCCTGTCCGTCGGCTGTCGGAAACAAAAAGGAAAACGCCGAATATTTCGCCGCGCTGCTTAACAAAACGGCAAAGGATTTCCGCGTGATCTACACGCGCAGCGAAAAAGGCAGACAGGAGCTTTTAAAGTGCAAAAGGTTTTCTGTCACAAACAGCAATAAGCCCGTAAAAAACAAAAGAGTTCTGTTATAAAAATTAAGGCAACACCGCACACCTGAATTATGCGGTATTGCCTTAAGGAGCGGCAAAAACCGCTCCCTTTTTTCAGCCCTGCGCCTGATTTGAAAACTTCATTTTTACTTCGTTGATTTTGGTCTGCTGAACCTGTTCGGCAGGGTACCAGCCCTTTGCCTGCATTTTGGCGTAGATTTGATTTTGCATCTCGATCGCGCTGTTGAGCGAGCCCGTAAACGCTTGGTGAACGTCCTGAGATGACGATTCAATGCTGCCGTGCATAAACAAATCGCAGGCTCCCTTTTCAAGCATAAGCATGTTTTCCATTAAGCTTCTGTCGTCCATAAGCACCCTCCTCAAAGCAGATTATAAAGGTTATTGAAAACGGTTTTGTGCTGCTGTTCAAGCTGCTGCGCAAAGCTTTTAAGCTCGCCGTCGCACAGCTTTTCCGAAGCGTCGCGGCACTGCGTTTGAAAATACTGCTCGTGACCGAGCGCGTCCTGAACATAAAGCAATTCTTTGTCTGTCATAGCATTACCTCCTGAATTTGGTATTACTATTATTGACCGTGATTTTATAAATATACAAAAGCCGCCCAAAACAGGCGGCTCGTTTT
>CADAYK010000047.1:0-3657 GCA_902792105.1 uncultured Ruminococcus sp. | reverse complement strand
GTCAAAAGCTTTTTTCCGTACTGAATAACCGTGTCGGTGGTCTGGTTCGGCTCAACCTTTTTGTAGTCAGTCACCTTGTAGTGTATTGTCTCCCAAAAGTTTTTTACGTTGACCGAATCGCCCTTTTTCAGGTTGCGTATGTTGTCAAAAAATATTCTTCCCACATATCCCGTGTGACCTGCCACCACGCAGTTTGTGTTTTTTTCGTTCAAAGGCAGCGAGGTGTTGTTCAGGTGCGCCGCGCCGTAGCCCATCATTTCCTCGTTTGCGCCGAGGTAAACCGGCAGGCTCATGCCTATGCTCGGAGCCGAAATGTAGGCATAAACGTTTCCGAAGCCGTATTTCGACATATTCAGCGCCGCGTGTGTATAATCGTTGGCGTCAACGGTGCCCTGGTTGTTAAGGATCGACTTGTTGTACTTGCGGCTGTCCCTCAGCAGCTTGTTAAGGTCGGGCTTAAAAACGATCCTTTTGCCGGGTTCGGGGGTGTAGCTTCCGCCTCCGCCTCCGCTTCCGCCCGTCCTCACGGTAAATCTTACCGTGCCGTCCGGACTTTTGACAGGATATCCCTCGCTGTCAACCAAGCCGCGCTTTTTTGCCTCCTCAAAGGTCTTAACAACAGTTCCGTCGCTTTCGTCAACCAGTTCTTCGGCGGCGTTGTCAAGCTCCTCTTCATATTTTTCTATAACGCCGTTCGCCTTAATTTGACCTACGTGATTCGACACCGGAGGAAACAGCAAAAAGCCGATTCCCGTCAAAAGCAGCACAACGGCAATAATCAAAACTATTTTTTTCCACATAGAACTTTTCCTTTTGCGTTATTGATAGTATTATAAACCATTGGTCTGATTTTTTCAATAGCCGAACGCAAAAACACCGCGCCGGGGCGCGGTGCAAAGTGCTGATATTTTACCGGTTGTTAAGAGCTGCCTTCGAGGTGTTGATGCCGGCAATTTTCCACTGGCCTTTAACCTTGACAACGTCAAAATACAAGACCATAGAGTCGGTTGAGCCCGCCTTGGATTCAGTGAATTTTACTGTATGAACAGCCCGTTCCTCAACGTTATCTGTTGAACCGATCGACGAATAAATCATACAAAGAGCGGAAGCGTAGCCAGACGACTGCAATTCGCTTTTGCCGTAAGTTTCCGTATCAACAACAGTATGCTCGATCATATGGCCTGCCGGCATGGAATTAAACAGCGACGTAAGCTCGCCGATAGTCAGGGTTTCGTTTGTCTCGGCGAACAAATCGGGCGCCAAAACGCTTGCGTCCCTTGTGTTTACCGCCGTCGTAAAATCGCTGATGACCTTGGTGCTGCTGTTAAAGCTCGAGAAAAAGAACAGCACCACAATAACGATTCCCACCACAACGATAAGCGCCGCGGCGATAATTGCTATTATCGGGATAACATTTGTTGACTTTTTCTGATTAACAGGAGCTCCGATGTTATTATACTCCGGCTGCATTCCGCTGTTGGGACTCACATACTGACTGTTTTTGTTCTGAAACTGTTCATACCGCTGAGCGTAATCGGCGTTGCTGCTTGTGCCGCCCGGGCGGTAAACCTCCCGTTGTCAACAGCCGATACCGTTACCTCGTTATCAACATTATATGCGTTGTCGCCAATCAGTGCCGCTCCGCAGATATGGCAAAACTTTGCGCCATCGTTAATTTGAGATTGACATTTGGGACAAATCATAAGCGTAAACTCCTTTACTCTTTACAAAAATCTTGTAGTTACTTTGACAATATTCAATTTTATTATACGTCAATAATCATTAAATTTCAACATTTTTATACATTATTTCAAAAAAATTTGCTTATTTTCTGTCGGAAATTTTACAATTTTGTATTTTTTAAAGAATTAAGCCATATAAAAGCCCAATTTTACCCTTATCAGATTGACAATGAACCGAAAAAAATATAAAATAGTACTGTACCCTATACGCGTACCAGATGAATAAAAGGAGAGATCAAATAATGTTTTGTGAAAAATGCGGAAACCAACTCCCCGACGGAGCCAAGTTCTGCACAAAATGCGGAACCCCCATTGCAGCTGCGCCGCAGCCCCAACAGCCGCAGCAACAGCAACCGCAACAACAACCGCAACAGCAGCCGCAGCAACAACAGCAGCCGCAGCAACAGATGAATGACTACGGAAACGTTCCGCCCCAACAGCCGCAGCCTCAACCGGAAAATTTCATAACCGAGCCGGCTCAGTATGCAAGTTATCAGCCTGCTCCGGCAGCTCCGCGCCAACCGATGTCCGACACAACAAAGAAGATTATTATGTTTTCGGGCATAGGCGCCGCGGTTTTGATAATTGCCTTGATCGCGCTGTTTGTTTTTATCATTCCGTCGTTCAACAGAGTTGACGCTTCAAACTACCTTGAGGTTAAATTCAACAACAGCAGCTCCGAGGTATACGACGGCGAAATAGAAGGCTATGTCGCAATTTCAAGCGACAGACTCTACATTGACAAGCTCGGCGATTCCGAAACCAAAAAGCTTTTGGAGGAACAGAAGAAGAACAAGAACAGCGAAATTTCGTATGACGATTTGATCGACAGCGCAAAATCGGGAATGAACTCAACCGTAAAACGCTCGGCTTTGTATAACATAATCAATTTGCTTAAACTTGAATGTAAGGTCAAGGGCGCGGAAGACAAAAAGGATTCCAAAGAATCTTACCGCTTCAGCGACGCCAAAAAGGACGACGTTTTGGAAGTGACAATAACCTGGCCTAAGGATCCGATCGACCTCAAGGAAATTGAGCAAAACGAACAGCTTGCCGGCTTATCCTTTGACAAAAGCGACAAAAAAGTTGAAATCAAGCTTGCCGACAAGATCGAGGAAAACAAGGTTAAGGTTGTTGAAAAGGTCAAGGTCAACTTTACAAAATACATCAACGACAACAAGCTCATCAAAATAAAGGGTATTGACGGAGAAAGCCCGTCGGCTTACTTAAAGGATTTTGAGTATAAGGAAGGCGACTACACCTTTACAAACAAGCAGGACGAGAACGAGTATAGTATCTATTACTCAACAAAAATAACCGTAACCAATTCAAAGGACAGCGACAAGTCAAGCTCATTTTACGTAAATCTCGGCAGCGTTTCAAACGCGGCGGAAAACGATGAGATCAAGTATTCGATCAACAGCAAAAGCGAGCATCTTTACAAAACCGACGTGTTCTTCGAGAACACCGAAAGCACATTCAAGTATGTTCCCAACAAGCCGCTCAGCCTTGATCAAGCAAAGAAAAACAACGAAAAAATATCAAAATATGTTACCGACAACATCAAAGATATTCTTAACAAAAACGTAACCGCGAATCAAATCGACATTCAGGAAATTTATTACACGATCTCCAAAAGCGCCCTCAGCGACGCAGACGCTGAAATATATGTGTTCTACAAAAACACCGCAAACAATAAGTTCAGCTACATCAATTTGGAGAAAAACTACATCTCCGAAGGCGAATTTTACTGCGGATATGCCTACGGTTCCTCGCTCACCTATGATACGCTTGCAGATTCGCAAAAGTATCTCAATCCTTTCTACGAAAACTCCAAGAAGGACTACACAACAACCAAAATCAAGTAACTGCAAAATATGATTTATCAAAGGGCATGACTCACACGAGCCGTGCC
>CADAYK010000046.1 GCA_902792105.1 uncultured Ruminococcus sp. | reverse complement strand
GGACGTTGAGCTTATCACTCCTATCGCTATCGAAGTTGGTCTTCGTTTCGCTATCCGTGAAGGCGGTAGAACAGTAGGTTCAGGCGCAGTTATTGCTATCAACGAGTAATTTTTTCTTTCACAAAACAAGGGCTGCCTTTTCAGGCAGCCTTTTTGTGTGCAAAAAAATTTATAAAAATTTTTCAAAATAATTGTAACCAAAATGCTCTTTTAATTGTTATATTTACAGAGGAGGGAAAAGGAATGGCAAAAACGACGCTTTACGCGGGACTGAAATACGAGGATGTTGTGCGCGAATACGCGCAGGCAGTGGCAGGCGTTTGCATGATGCAGCTGCAAAATCATACCGACGCGGAAGATTGTTTTCAAAACACCTTTGTCAAGCTGTTGACAAACCAACCCTCCCTCCAAGATAAAAACCATCTGAAAAACTGGCTGCTGCGCGTTGCCGTCAATGAATGTCACAACATCCGCACAAAGAACCGCCGTACCGTGTCGATCGAAACCATCACCGACGAGCCCTCCTACTACCAATCGGACGATGATCTGGACGTTTCCTGGGCGCTCATGCAGCTCAAGCCCGACTACCGGGAGATCTTGTATCTGCATTACTGCGAGCGCTACAAGGTCGATGAAATCGCGCAGATAGTGGGCAGGAAGCCCAACACGGTCAAGGTGATGCTCAAACGAGGCAGAGAGATGCTGAAATCCGTTTACGGAGGTGACGCACAGTGAAAAAAGTGAATTTTAACGCGATGCAAAGCTTCGAGGTACCCGAAAGCTGGATCGAAAACGCGGTCAATGCCAAGCCGCAAAGGAAGCCGCTTTATCTGCGTCCTTATGTGATCGGTTCCGCAGCGAGCGTTGTGTTGGCAGTCGCGGTCACGATCATCGCGGTCATCGCCATGAACAAGACGCCGATCAGCCCCGACAGCGCGATCCCGGTGAAGCCGCAGACAACTACGGCGGCAACGGAAGCGACGGAAGCAACCGCTGCTCCGACCACCGTAAAGCCCACGGAAAAGGTTACCGAGCCTGTTACCGAAGCCGTCACGGAGGCTGTCACGGAGCCCGTCACCGAGCCTGTCACCGAACCCGTTACGGAAGAAGTGACGGAACCGCGTGAGCTTGCCGAAAACGAGCGGATCCTGACCGACAGCTGGTTTATCAGCAATGTGGAAGGATACGCGCATTCCGACGCTGCCGGAATGCGCGAAGATCCGCATGTGTTTCAGCTCAACGAGCTGTACACGGGCAGCATTACCGTTACGATGGCGGCGGACAGCCCCTACGGCGCGGACGATGTGCTGTGGTGCACTGTAACCGCCGATTTTACCGCGCTGAACGAAAGCACGGCAGGTCATGTCGTGGTAAAGCTTGACTCCGATGACAACAATCAAAAGTCGGTAACATTTTGTCCGTATCAGTCTGACGCATTCCTGCCCTCGGGTTACGCCTATACCTTCACGTTCACCGGCAAGACCGCGGACGGGAAAGAGGTCACCAAAACCGTCACCAAAACCCTTTCAGGAAACAATTCTGTTAATATAACGATTTAAGGAGAGAAATACAATGAAAAGAGTACTGACCATTATGATAAGCCTGCTGTTATGCGCTGTTGCCTGTCTGCCTGCGGCGGCAGCCGAAGCGGAAAAAACCGATGCGTCGCCTGATTCCGCAACAGGAAAAACCGAAGGCTCTGCAACAGGCACACCGATAGTAAACCGTATCATTCCCAATACCGAGCGCGATTTTTTTGATTATCCCAACACCTCGCTGCCGCTTGACGACGCCGAAAAGCTGCAGATCGCGCAGGATTTCAAGGCGGAGTTCAATCGATCGGGAGACCCTGCGGAGTACACCGTGCTGCTTTTTAAAACCCTGAGCAACGGCATGAAGTTAGTGTTTGTTGAGGAGCCGGACCGGGAATATGCGGAGTATCTTGCCTATAGTCCGATGGGCGACTATGTCTATACCCACGGCGACAGACGGGTGCGGCTGTATCAAAACGGCACGTTCATGGATCTGTTTGACGCGTACTGCAACGGCGTGATCGACGACGCGATCGTTGCCGAAATGGACACGGTCATGCACTTTGACCGCCTCGCTCCCGAGACGGATGATCAGAAAATCGACGCACGCGCCGCCGATCCGGAGCCGACTGAGGCGGCAACCGAGCCCGCTGCAAAGCCTGCCGCCCGCAATCAGGCAACGCCCGACAACACCAAGGATTCCGTCGACCCGGTCAATAATGTTCCGGTCGATGGTGTTATCGCTACAGGCGAATCAGGCGCGCTGTGGTTAGCCGTCGTGCCGGTTCTGCTTGCAGCAGTAGCAGGCATATATATCTACAATAGAAGGTTTCGTCATTGATCACCTTACATAAAAGATGTTTTATACTAAGGAGGACGCGGCAAGGCTGGCGCCTTGCAAGGACGACAACGCAGTATTGTGGAAAATAGACCGCAAAGATTGGCTACTTTTTATTAGGTATTAGTATTACCTCTCATCGCAAAAAGACCGCTGTCACAATCGGCAGCGGTCTTTTTGCGTTATGCAGCCTGCGTAAGGCGTTTGACTTTGTATTTTACAGATTAATTGAAGTAAAGCTCTCGTCAAGAATTTCATATGACTTTTTGAGTTTTTCAAGCTCGTCGCTCATAAGATTAAGCTCGAGGATGCGGTTGGCGCCGCCGCTGTTGATTATGCAGGGGTTGCCGATAAACACGTCTTTGCGCAAACCGTATTCGCCTCTGAGACGAACCGAGGTGGTGTAGATCGAGTTCTCGTTGTGGAATATCGCGCGGACGATCTTGCAAATCGCCATGCCTATGCCGTAGTAGGTAGAACCCTTTGCCCTGATGATTTCATAAGCCGCGGTGCGAACATCGTTGCTTATTTTTTTGAGCTCGTCCATTTTGTAGCGCTGTGAGTCGTCGTGCAGCATATCGTAAATCGGCTTAACGCCCAAAATCGCCTGGCTCCACGGAACAAATTCGCTGTCGCCGTGCTCGCCGATAACATAGGCGTGGATGTTGCGCGGATCGACCTCAAAATAATCGCCCAGCAGATAGCGCAGTCTGGCGGTGTCAAGCGTTGTTCCCGTGCCGATTACCTTGGCGGCGTTGAAGCCCGAAAGCTCGTAGGTGACTCTTGTCATGATGTCGACCGGATTGGTGGCGACAAGGAAAATCCCGTCAAAGCCCGAGGACACAACGCGCGGTACTATCGACTCAAAAACCTTGGTGTTGCGCTGCAAAAGCGAAAGCCTTGTTTCGTCGGGCTTTTGGTTGACTCCGGCGCAGATAACAACAATGTCGGCGTCGGTGCAGTCGCAGTAATCGCCGGCGTAGATCTTCATGCTTGAGCTTGAAAAAGAAAGCCCGTGGTTTAAGTCCATGGCTTCGCCCTTGGCGCGCTCAATGTTAAGGTCAACAAGCACAAGCTCGTCGCAAATACTCTGATTCAGCGCGGCGTAAGCAAAGCTCATGCCGACCATTCCGGTGCCTACAAGCACGATTTTTCTTTTAATATTTGCCATAAAAATACTCCTTTGTATTATTTTAATAATATTGTACTTCAATTGTACCAAATTATAAATCATTAGTAAAGCGTGTTTTTACAATTTTTATAAAAATGAAAGATTGACTTTCAAAACTTGCAAAACCTGTGATTATATGATAAAATTAAATGGATTAAGGTCTATTCCGCTGTTATGAAAACAGTGTTATAAATGAAATTGGAGGATTGGAAAATGGAAAAGAGAGCTGTGGACTTGTCTCTTCTTGACGGCGTTTTGCAGGAATACGCCCCCGTGAAAGGCAGTCTGATTACCATTTTACAGCACACACAGGAAATTTACGGTTACCTTCCGCGTGAAGCTATCGAGCTTATTTCCGAAAAAACAGGTATTGCGACCTCTGAAATTATGGGTGTGGGCACTTTTTACACTCAGTTCAGATTTGAGCCTGTAGGCAAATATCTCATCATGCTTTGCCAGGGTACTGCCTGCCACGTTAACTCCTCGGAGTTGATTTTGCAGACCATCAAGGACGAGCTCGGCATTGACGACGGTCAGACAACCGAAGACGGTTTGTTCTCGCTTAAATGCGTTGCCTGCCTTGGCTGCTGCTCGCTTTCTCCCGTAATGATGATCAACGAGGACACCTACGGCAGTCTTACACCCGACAAGACAAAGAAAATTCTTAAGGAATTAAGGGAGGCTGCACAGTGAGAATAGTAATCGGTCAGGGCTCCTGCGGAATTGCCGCGGGTGCCGAAAAAGTAAGAAAGGCGCTTGCCGCCCAAAATATTAACGCCGAGGTTTCGATCACGGGCTGTATCGGTATGTGTTACCTTGAGCCCATCGTTGATATTTATGACGACGAAAACAACCTTACAAGACTTGTAAAGGTAAGCGAAAACGACGCCGAGGCAATTGCAAAATTCGTAAACTGCGGCGACAAAGCAGCTGTTGAAAGCCTTGTTGTTACCGACGAGGACAGCGAATTTTTAACAAAGCAAACAAGGATCGCACTCAGAAACTGCGGTATTATAAACCCCGAAAAAATCGAGGCATATACAAACGCGGGCGGATATCAGGCTCTTAAAAAGGCTCTTTGCGATATGACTCCCGAGGAGGTTATCGAGGTAATCAAGACCTCGGGCCTTGCGGGAAGAGGCGGCGCAGGCTTCCCGACATGGTTCAAGTGGAACGCCGCAAGACAGAGCGCCGGCGAGGAAAAGTACCTTATTTGTAACGCCGACGAGGGCGACCCCGGCGCGTTCATGGACAGAGCCGTTATCGAATCCGATCCCCACAACCTTATTGAGGGTATGCTTATCGGCGCTTACGCTATCGGCGCGAAGCACGCCGTTGTGTATGTAAGAGCGGAGTACCCCCTTGCGATCAAGCGCCTTAAAAACGCGATCGCCCAGGCAACAGAGCAGGGAATTATCGGCGAAAACATTTTCGGCTCGGATTTTTCATGCGACTTTACTATCAAGGCAGGCGCAGGCGCGTTTGTATGCGGTGAGGAGACCGCGCTTATCGAGAGCTTGGAAGGTCACAGAGGCATGCCCAGACTTAAGCCTCCGTTCCCGGCTCAGTCCGGCTTCTGGAGAAAGCCCTCAAACATCAACAACGTTGAAACCTTCGCAAATGTCGCGTGGATCATCAACAACGGCGGCGAGGCGTTCGCGGCAATGGGCACCGAAGGCTCAAAGGGCACAAAGGTATTTGCCGTTACCGGTAAGGTAAAGCGTTCGGGACTTGTTGAGATCCCCATGGGCAAAACCCTTCGCGACGTTATTTTTGACATCGGCGGCGGTATGAAAACCGACAAGCCCTTTAAGGCTGTTCAGATGGGCGGCCCCTCCGGCGGATGTATTCCTGCCGATTTGATCGACACCGTTATCGACTACAAGGCTTTGGGCGCAACGGGCGCTATCATGGGCTCAGGCGGTATGGTCGTTATGGACGAAAGCACCTGCATGGTTGGCATGGCAAAGTTCTTCCTTGACTTTACAGCCAAGGAAAGCTGCGGCAAGTGCATTCACTGCCGTATCGGCACAAAGCGCATGCTCGAAATGCTTGAGCGCATCACCAAGGGTGAAGGCAGGGAAGGCGACATCGAGCTGCTTGAGGAGCTGTGCTATTCGATCAAGGACGGCGCGCTCTGCGGCTTGGGACAGACCGCTCCCAACCCCGTGCTCACCACGATCAAGTACTTCCGCGACGAGTACGAGGCTCACATCAATGAGCACAAGTGCCCCGCGGGCGAATGCAGCGACCTTATCGAGTACAAAATCATTGCCGACAAGTGCCGCGGATGTACTCTGTGCGCGAGAAACTGCCCCGTTGACGCAATTACGGGCAGCGTTAAGAAGCCTCATGTTATCAATACAGACAAATGTATCAAGTGCGGCAAATGTTACCAGAGCTGTAAGTTTGGCGCGATTGTGAAGGAATAAGGAGGGGTTTGAAATGATTAATTTAACAATTAACGGCAAAGCTGTGCAAGCCCCCGAAGGCTCTACGATCCTCGAGGCTGCAAGACTTGCGGATATTTATATTCCCACACTTTGTTACGACAAGGCTGTGGAGGTTTACGGCGCGTGCGGACTGTGCGTGGTTGAGGCTGAGGGAATTCCCAAGCTTCTGCGTTCATGCTCGGCTAAGGTAAGCGAGGGCATGGTTGTCAACACCGAAAGCAAGCGCGTTGTTCAGTCAAGAAAGGTTGCCATGGAGCTGCTTATGTCGGCTCACGACGGCGACTGCGTTGCTCCGTGCCAGCTCAACTGCCCTGCAAGAACCGACTGTCAGGGTTATGTGGGCTTGATCGCCAACGGCGAATACGAGGCGGCGTTAAAGCTCATTAAAAACAAGATCTCACTGCCTGCGTCGATCGGACGCGTTTGTCCGCATCCCTGCGAAAAGGCTTGCCGCAGACAGAACGTTGAGGAGCCTATCAACATCGCCCAGCTTAAGGCTTTTGCTGCCGATATGGACTTGAAGGCTGACAGCTATGTGCCCGAGGTTGCTCCCTCAACAGGCAAAAAGGTGGCGATCATCGGCGGCGGTCCTGCCGGTCTTACAGCCGCTTACTACCTTACAATTATGGGACACAGCGTAACCGTTTACGATATGATGGAGAAAATGGGCGGTATGCTCCGCTACGGTATTCCCCAGTACAGACTTCCCAAGGAGGTTCTGGACAAGGAGATCGCCATTATTGAGAAAACAGGCGTTACATTCAAGAATAACCAAAAGCTCGGCGTTGACTTCACGATCGAGTCCTTAAAGGCTGAAAACGACGCGGTGATCGTTGCAGTGGGCGCGTGGAAGTCAAGCTCGATGCGCACTCCCGGCGAGGAGCTCGAAGGCGTTTACGGCGGCATCGACTTCTTGCGCGGCGTGATCAAGGGCAACGCTCCCGAAATCGGTGAAAAGGTCGCTATCTGCGGCGGCGGCAACACCGCTATGGACGCCTGCCGCACAGCGGTAAGACTGGGCGCCAAAGAGGTTTATGTCGTATACAGAAGAACAAGAAACGAAATGCCTGCCGACAAGCTCGAAATCGACGAGGCCGAGGAAGAGGGAGTAGTTTACAAGTTCCTCACAAATCCGCTTTCGTTCAACGGCGAGGACGGCAAGGTCAAGTCGATTACCCTGCAGCTTATGGAGCTCGGCGAGCCCGACGCTTCAGGCAGACGCAGACCTGTGCCCATCGAGGGCAAAACCGAGGAGATCGCTGTTGACAGCGTTATCCTTGCTATCGGTCAAAAGCTTGTAACAGAGGACGTTAAGGAGCTCGAGCTCAATCAGCGCGGTAACATTGTTGCCGACGAGGACTTCTTCACCACAAGCATTGACGGCGTGTTCGCTATCGGCGACGCCACAAACCGCGGCGCTTCTATCGCTATCGAGGCGATCGGCGAGGCTGACCGCTGCGCCAAGGCTGTTGACGCATTCCTCAAGGGCGAAAGCCTTGACACAAGAGTGCCCTACATCAGCAAGCGCGACGAAAAGACAATTGATTATTCCGACAGGGAGAAGCAGAGCAGGATCAACCCGAAGGTTCTTCCTCCCGAGGTAAGAAACAAGAACTTTGACGAGGTTTCTCTCGGTTTCACCGAGGAAGAGGCTCAAAAGGAAGCTCAGCGCTGTCTTGAATGCGGCTGCCGCGAGTATTACAAGTGCAAGCTTTTGAAGGTTGCGCAGCGTTACGACATCAACCCACAGCGTTTTGCAGGCGAGATGCCCCAAAAGTACAGTCACGACGAAAACGCGTTTATCGAGCGCAACACCTCAAAGTGTATTCTTTGCGGACTTTGCGTGCGTTCCTGCCGCGAGGTTATGGATCTTCACTCGATCGGTCTTATGGGACGCGGATTTAAAACCGACGTTTCGCCCGCGTTCTCGCTTCCGCTCGATCAGACAAACTGCAACAACTGCGGACTTTGCGTTCAGCTTTGTCCCACAGGCTCGCTGACCGAGAAGTCAAGCCTTAAAAAGCAGGTTCCGCTCGACGAGATCTACACCGACGAAACTGTTGAGATCAACGGCAAAAAGGCGTGTGTTTCGGTTGCGAGATACAACGGCAAGGTGCTCAGAGTTATCCCCAACGACGAGGTTTCAAGAAAAAGCGGTCTTACACGCGACGAGCTGTTTGCTTTGGTAAAATAATTTATTAATATGCAATTTTTAGCCGGTCCGGTTTTCGGGCCGGCTTTTTGCCGATTGTGAATATTATACGAAAAAATCAATTTATCTCTTGTATAATACCGATTTTTTTGGTAATATAGAGCAAGAGTAAAAATCTTAACAAATGGTGGGGAAAAATGGAAAATACATTAAATCAAAGCATTTACGGCGATCACAAGCCGGCGCTTGAAAAAACAATGAACCAAATACTTATGCATATTTTGGAAATACGAAAGCAGATGGAAGCAAGTCTCGGTATGGACCCGGTTGAGCACTGCCTCGGCAGGATCAAAAGCGAGGAGAGCATGCGCGAAAAATGCAGGCGCAAGAATCTTCCCGAAACTACGGAATCCGCGCTGGGAAGCATTTATGACGCGATCGGTCTGCGCATTGTGTGCGCCTTTGTTGACGACGTTTATACAATACGCGACTATATTGTTGATTCGGGCAGGTACGAAATTATTAACGAGAAGGATTACATCCGCCGTGCAAAGCCCAACGGATACCGCAGCTATCATATGATTTTAAAGGCTGACGGACAGTATTACGCCGAAATTCAGCTTCGCACAATATCTATGGACACCTGGGCGGCGCTGGAGCATCATCTAAAATATAAAAAGAAGGTCAGCGGAAGGCAGGAGCTGATCGTGAGCGAGCTAAAGCGCTGCGCCGACGAGCTTGCCTCGACCGATCTTTCGATGCAGACAATACGCGATATGATTTTGGAATATAATAACGGAGAAGATGACTGATGAAAATTTTGCTTGCAGAGGATACAAAGGATTTAAACAGAGCGCTGTGCGCGGTGCTTAACCACGAGGGCTACGACGTTGATCCCGCCTTTGACGGCGAGGAGGTTATCGAGCATATCGAGCGCGACAGCTATGACTGTATTGTGCTTGACATAATGATGCCGAAAAAGGACGGTATTCAGGCGCTTAAAGAGATAAGAGAAAAAAATATTATAACTCCCGTTATCATGCTTACGGCAAAGTCCGAGGTTGACGACCGTGTGGCAGGGCTTGACGCCGGCGCGGACGACTATCTTACCAAGCCGTTTGCCATGAAGGAGCTTTTGGCAAGGGTTAGGGCGCTTACAAGGCGCAAAGCCGAATACGGCGAAGGCGACCTGAAATTCAACGATGTTACGCTCAACGCGCAAACCTTTGAGCTTGCGTCCGAAAACAGCGTGCGTCTGTCGGTCAAGGAGTTTGAGCTTATGCAGCTTTTGATAATCAACAGGGATCATTCCGTCAGCGCCGAATATATTTTGGGCAATGTTTGGAGCCGCGAGCCCGACGCCCGTCCCGACACGGTTTGGCTGTATATTTCTTACCTTAAGCGCAAGCTGAGGGCGGTTGCGTCGGAAACGCAGATCGCAGGCGACGAAAACAACGGTTATATTCTCAGTGTAAAGAGGTAGTTTATGAACGAAGAGGCCATAAAAAAGCTTAGGCGTAAATTTATGCTGACCACGCTGATTTCGTTTGTGTCGGTTATGGTGCTTGTGTCCGCTACTATTTATCTTATCAACTACAGCTCGGCAAAGACGAAAATCCGCAATTCGCTCGATTTCATCGCCGATAACCACAGCCTGTTTCAAATGGAATCGACTGAAACGCGCGACGAGCCAAACGTGCCCGAAAAGCAGCATAGGTACAACGAAAAAGAAAATAACAGCGTCTTTTTTCACGAGTTTTGGGAAAACCTGTTAAACACCGGCGTTGACAGTTCTTCCGAGTTTATTTACTCTGTCCGCTTCTTTACCGTCAGCTTTTCACCCGACGGCAAGTCCGAAAAGGTGAGCACCAACCACATAGCGATGATAGACGAAAAAAAAGCGGCTGATTATGCCCGCCGCGCGCTTGAAAGCGGAAATGAGTACGGAGAGCTTGAAGGCTTTTCCTATAAGGTCAAAAAGGACAGCGACGAAACGCTTGTTGTGTGCATGGATATAGGCACTCAAATTGCCGACAGCCGCAGGGTGGGAAACATCTCGCTGATGATCACGCTCATAGGTTCCGCCATCGCGTATGTTTTAGTAAGATTTTTATCGAAAAAGATGATCCGGCCCGAAATACGCGCGGCCGAAAGGCAAAAGCAGTTTATAACCAACGCGAGCCATGAGCTTAAAACTCCGCTGGCTGTAATCAGGGCTAACACCGAGCTTGAAATGATGATGCACGGCGAGGACGAGTGGAACCTGTCCACAATGAACCAGGTTGACCGAATGACCGGGCTTATTGCCGATTTGGTGACAATAGCCAAGGCTGAGGAAAGCGACAGCCCCGACGAGCTCAGCGAGGTTGATGTTACCGCTCTTGCGGAAAAAACCGCCGACACCTTTTCTTCGGTTGCCGCGCAAAATGATATCAAGCTTGAAAAGGAGCTTGACGAGGGCGTTAAGATGACCGCGAACGAAAAGAAAATCGGTCAGCTTATGACGCTGCTTCTGGACAACGCGATCAAGTACTGCGACGACGGCGGAACGGTTAAAATAAAGGTTTCGCAAAAGGGCAGAGGAATTAAGCTCAGCGTCACCAACAACTATGCCGCGGGCGAAAAACAAGACTACAGCAAGTTTTTTGAGCGCTTTTACCGTGACGACCAAAGCCACAACATCGACAAGGGCGGCTACGGCATAGGTCTTTCGATCGCCGACGGCATTGTTAAGACTTACCGCGGTAAAATTGACGTCAGCTGGAAGGACGGCGTAATTGATTTTACCTGCAATTTAAAGGGATAGAATAGTTAACATAAACACAGGGTCAGCCTAATAAGCCGACCCTGTGACTTTTTGCGCAAAAAATGCGCAAGAAAAGGCACGGCGTTTGCCGTGCCGAAGTGTTTGCGTTTAGTTATTCAAAGCTGATATCGCCCTGATATTTTCTCTTGAACAGCTCAAACAGCTTTTCAAGAAGCTCTTCGTCGTCAATGCTTATGTATTCTTCGGTATCGTCATCAAGAGCGTTGATTTTAAGAATAACAACCTCGTCAGCGTCTTCGCGGTTTTCGATAAGAACGATGTACTCGTCGTTGTCGTATTCTATAACGTCCAAAAACTCAAATTCCACCTCGTTGCCTTCTTCGTCCTCGAGGGTAATGAGCGCGCCTTCGTTTTCCATTTCTTCATAAATATCTTCGTTAGCCATAGCGGCCCCCTTTCCGAAAGCTAAGCTTTCATGCAATATTCATAGTATAGCAACATAAAACAGAAAAGTCAAGCGAATATATTTTCCTTTTCATATTTTTGTTTTAAACTCATAGCGGCATTTCGGACAGCGCACGGTGTGGGTGCCTTTTTTGTTTTTTACCCTGAGCATCGCCTTGCAGGCGGGACATTTGCGGTAACGGTAGTTGTCCCTGTCCTTAATGCGGCGGATCGTAAACCTTACCCAATTTTTTGCAGGCTCGTACACCTTTAGAAACGCCCTGTTTTCAGCGCTTCTTTTGTTGATGTTGCGCGACAGCGCGCGAAAAATGATAAACGCGATAATTGCCAGATTGATCAGAAAAATCACAAAATGAGCCGTGCGGTTGAACACAAAAAAGTTGATGATATAAATGATAAACACAAGCGCTGTAAGCACCTTGTTCATTGTGTCCAAGCCGTAGCGTCCCTGCATGAACATCGAAATTTTACGGAAAAAGTTCATCATTGCGACAGCCCTCCTAAATAATGTAGTCAGCGCAGAAGTAAACATATTTTATGTCGGCGATAACAGCGGAATGCGCGGTTTTTATAACTATGGTTTTGCCCTGCTCCGCGCTTAGCTGAGCCGCTTTTTCGGCGATTCCTCCGTCTTGGGGAGTAAAGCCGAAGCGGTCGTAAAACTCCTCGATAGTCATTGAAACCGAGTTGTAGCCCTCGAACATGTGAAGCATTTCGTAATCGGCAAGCTTGTATTCCTCGTGCAAAAGGCTGATCCCGATGTCAACATTGCGCAGCTTGTCAATGTAATAGGGTGCGTCGTTTAAAAACATCCCCGTTTTTAAATATCCGATCGACACCGTCAGGTCGGAATTGACCGCGACCGGGGCAACTCCGGTGTCGCCGTTGATCCCGCTGTTGATGTCGGCGCTGATGATAAAAGATTGGCACGCGTTTATTTCGTCGATCACGCGTTTTATATCTTCGCTGACCTCGCCGCTGAAGCCGGTGCCGAGTATGCAGTCAACCACAATGTCATAGCCTGTAAACGGGTTGGGAACGTTCAGGCTTTCCTCGACCGCTCCCATGGACAAGGCGGTTTTGTAATAAAACAGCCCGTCCTTTGAAAACCTTCCGCTTGTGCGGAAAATGGTGGGGGTAAAGCCGTTTTCGCATAAAATACACGCAAGCGCGTAACCATCGCCGCCGTTGTTGCCCGAACCGCACACAACAGCGACCTTTCCCGTGAATTTGGCGGCATTGAAGATCCCCATTGCCGCACGGTGCATAAGCTCGGCGGAGGTTATGCCGTTTTCAATTGTTTTCGCGTCGCTTTGACGCATATTTTCAACAGAAACAACGTGTTCAATATTCATTTTAACTGCTCCTTATTTGCTGCGTTGTAAGCCGTGACCGCCGCTTCCTCTTCGGTATTGCAGCTCAGCAAAAACAGCGGGACCTGAGAAAACAATCCGTCGTACAGCTCAAGCAGCCTGCTCATGTTTTTGGCTTCGCCGGGAACAAGTGTTGCCTCCAAAAGCTGTCTGAATACTTTTGCGGTGCTTACCCTTACGGCTGAGTTTTTTTCGCCGCGCTGCAAAACGTAAACCGCGCGTATCGGCACGTCGATGTTTGTGCCTATCTCGGATTTTCCCATCCACGGTGTTGAACAAATCCAAAACCTTCCGTCAATGCAGCGGATAACGGGCTTGTCGTCGTTGATCATAACCACCCTGTCGCCGAAGTGCCTGCGCCAAAGCGATGTGTGGGTGGATTTTCCCGTGCCGCTCGCTGCGGTGAAAACATACGCCTCGCCGTCGAGCATAAGGCTGGACGAATGAAAGAAAAAGCCGTCATAGCAGGACAGCACGGTTCTGCATATTTTCGTGAGGATAACCGAGCCTTCAACAAGGTGAGGGGGAAAGCTGTAATTGTTTTCCCTTATGTAATCCGTGATTTCCTTTTCGGTTGCAGTGGCATCAAAGTCAAAATCCTTTGCCCTGCTCAAAAACGGCTCAAGGCGTTTTAGGGTTTCGGGGTAAAGCGGATTTATTTTTATGTTAAGCTTTGCTATCTGATAAACCGGCATCTGCTTCTCCTTTGGTATAGTGAATAAACTCTGATTTACCGAACGCCAAAACAAGGTAGAATATTTCGGGCAGCAGCACAAGACCAACCTTAAAAGCCCTGCTTTTTCCGAACGATCTTCCGAGATGAACGGAAAAAACGCTTTCGGAAATTATCATAAGCACCGAAGCCGCCGAAAAAATAATTTCAACAGCCAAAGGCACATGCACCTGATGAAATTCAAAATACGCTTCCGCTATTTCAATTATATAACAGGTTGCGGCAAAATAAAACCAGGGTATGAATACGCCCTCTATCTTGTAGGTCACATAAAAATTGTAAATGGGAATCAGCGCCTTCCAGCCCTTTTCGCCTTCCTTTTCGAGAATTCGGTACTCGGCAACCACAAACACTATGTAATAGGCGAACAACAGTACATCCGTAATATAGTCTATGAAATATTTTAAAGTTTCTTCAAACATTTTTTCACCTCTCAAATCAATTTTACCTTTGACGCTCTTCTTTGTCAATACTTTTAGGTCGCGTATTTTTTGCTTCGCGTACTTGATGTCGGTTATAGTGATTATGTCGGCGTTTCGCGTTTTTTACCTCGCGTACTTAACGTTTGGCTTATTTGGAACGTTTGGCATTTCGCGAGATAGAATAGAAATACAGGAAGCTGTGAGGGCAAGAGGAACAGCGTTAGGCTTTGTTTGCTATCTGACTAATGTAGGGAACGCCCCCGGCGCCGTTCCTAAGCTTCCGAAAGAAGCCTTTTTATTGAGCAATAAAATAAACCGCGTATCGTATGCAGTTTACGAAATCAGAACCAAACGCAGTAACGGCAGCAAAAGCCTTCTCCCTGCGTGGAGAAGG
>CADAYK010000045.1 GCA_902792105.1 uncultured Ruminococcus sp. | reverse complement strand
GATACCTGACAGCGTTACAAAGATTGAAGACGGTATATTTTACGGCTGTCACTCTCTTGAGGAAGCTGACATTTCCGAAAATATTACTGTTATTACCGATGATATGTTTCATGACTGTATCAATCTGAAAACAATAATAATGTCAGACAATGTAACGGAAATTCAGAGAAAAGCGTTTAATTATTGCGGTAAGCTCAATGATATAGAGCTAAACAGCAGTTTGGTTTCAATAGGGGATTCAGCGTTTTATATGTGTGAAAGCTTGGAAAAAATAAGCGTACCCGACAGCGTAAGTAATATAGGAAAAAACGCGTTTAGTGGTTGTGATAATTTAAAAAGCCTCAGCTTTTCAAATAAAACCGTAATTAACAGCGGCGCGCTGACCGGTTCCCTTAATCTTGAAGAAATAAATTATAAAGGTTACTGGAACGAATGGAATAAAACAGGATTATGTATGAAAAAAGAAAGTTATCCGAAATTGAGCGTGAAATGTATACCGGAGGGTGAAGTTCTCGGCGATATAAACTTTGACGGAAAAATTGATATTGACGACGTCACCGAAATTCAGAAGTATATCGCTTTTAAAACCGAATTTTCAGAGAGACAGATAAAAGCGGCAGATTTGCTGGGTGACGGAATAATAGATATTCGCACTGCGACAAATATCGGAAAAAAACTGTTGACCGATATTCTGTGATAAAACAGGAAAAAGCGGTAAACAGAAAGACGGCAAAACCAAGACAGGTTACAAGTAAAAATCACATAAATAAATTATAAATACACAATTTTTTGTTGCATTTTGAGAGGCACTGTGTTATCATTAAAGTGTATAAAAACGTATAAAAACGGTTTATATCGGAAAAAGGAGTTTTGAATATGTACAGACTTGGTATTGACCTTGGCGGAACTAATATTGTCGCGGGTGTAGTTGACGAGGAATATAAAATTATTGCGAGGGCATCTTGCAAGACAAATGTTCCGCGTCCCGAAAGCGAGATTTGTGACAGCATGGCCGAGGTTGCGGTAAAGGCAGTGGAAAAAGCAAAAATTAAGATGGATGACATTGAGTCAATCGGTATAGGCGTTCCCGGTGCTGTTAACCCGAAAACAGGCGTTATCGAGTATTCCGCAAACCTTTTCTTCCACAACTGGGAAGTTGTTAAGATGATGAAAGAACGTCTTGACAAAAAAGTTCTCATTGAAAATGACGCTAACGCGGCGGCCTTGGGCGAATACCTCGCAGGCAGCGCAAAAGGCGCAAAGAACGCAATCGCGATTACCCTTGGCACAGGCGTAGGCGGCGGAATTATAATTAACGGCAAAATTTACAGCGGTTCAAACTTTGCCGGCGCGGAGCTCGGTCATATGGTAATTGTCAAGGACGGCAAGGAATGCGGCTGCGGCAGAAAAGGTTGCTGGGAGGCTTATTCATCCGCAACAGGTCTTATTAATCTGACAAAACAAAAGATTCTTTCCGAAAAGCTTGACTTCAGCTATATGCTCAAGCTTTGCGACGGTGATATTAATAAGGTTAACGGCAAGACAGCGTTTGACGCGGCAGCGGCAGGCGATCCCGATGCTCAGGAGGTTCTCAATGAGTACTTCGGTTACCTTGCAACAGGTCTTGTAAACATCATTAATATTTTCCAGCCTGATGTGTTGTGTATCGGCGGTGGTATTTCAAACCAGGGCGAAAATCTGCTCAGACCGCTTAGAAATATAATTGAAGCCGAACGCTATACTAAGCATAACGATAAACAGACTCAGCTTTGCACCTGCACACTCGGAAACGACGCCGGTATTATCGGCGCAGCGTTCCTTGACTGATCTAAACTTTGTCGGGGCTGTCGTCAAATCGAAAGATTTGGCGGCAGCCCCGAATTATGTTATTCTGTCTTTTTATCAGCCGATACAATATTAAGCTCAAACCAGAACGTGCTTCCTTTATTCGGAGTGCTTCTTACTCCGTAGCGCGCGTTGTGAGCGTCTAAAATTCCCTTTACGATCGAAAGTCCCAGACCTGAGCCGATAACTCCGCGCCTGTGTTCCTTGTCAACCTTGTAATACCTGTCCCAAATATAGGGGAGCTTGTCGGCGGGAATCCCCTCGCCGTGGTCGGTGATTTCAACAAGAACCTTACGGTTGTTTACGATCTGCCTGATAATCACGGTTTTGTCGTTGCCGCAGTGGTTGATTGCGTTGTTGACAAGGTTGTAGATTACCTGCGAAATTCTGAGTTCGTCGGCATTAATGTAAACATTCTCGCTGCTTTCAAAGCTGAGAACATATCCTTCCTGCTCGATCAGCTTGGTATAACGCTTAAAGATATCCTTAATGCTGTCGGTCAGGCAAAAATCTTTCTTTTTGGTTTGAACCGCTCCCGACTGCAGCTTTGACAGGTCGAGCAGGTCGTTTACAAGCGTAGAAAGTCTGGTTGCCTCGTCAATAATGACCTGTACGTTTTCGGGAGTGTTCTCGCCGGGCAAATCGCGCATTACTTCGGCGTAACCCGTGATCATCGTAAGCGGAGTTCTCAGGTCATGCGAAATATTGGCGATAAGCTCCTGCTGCAGCTTTTCGGTAGCCGCAAGCTCGGTCTTGGTGGTTTGCAGGGTGTCGTTAAGCTCTTCGACCTCAAGATAACCCGACGCGTTAAATTCGACGCCGTAATTTTTCTTGGCGAGCTCCTTTGCAGCCTGGTTTGTCTGCGAAATCGGTTTGGCTATCCTCCTGCTTGCGTAAATTGAAAATACAACCGATAAAATTATAAAGACTATCGAAACAAGCAGCAGCTGCTTTTGGATTATTTCAAGAGTGGTGGTAAGCGGCGTAATCGACGAGGTGATAATTATAAACCGCTCTCTGCCGTTTTTGTCGGAGATTATTTTAGCCGAAACCATGTTTTCGTTTGGATCCGCGTTTGACATATGAATATTAAAATTAGCGCTGTCCGACGACGAAGCGGCTTTTTTTATCATCTCAAGCTTCCGCTTTTCAAGATCCTTTTCGTCGTTCTGTTCGACCGAGGTATAATTTCCTCCGTTGTCAACGGCATATTTGTAATAGCGCAAAATATCGGAACGCTCAACATTGAGCAGCGTGGCAGGATTGTCATAAGAGCACATAACCATATCGCGCGGCTCGCCCTCTCCCGAATAAAACAGATAGATCGAAAGCGAATAGTGACTTGCTACGTTGTCCATTGTAAGCCAAACGTTTTTGTTGGTCTCAACTGCCTTAACTACCTTTGACATACAGGTTTCGACGTTGCGTGATTTTGACATTGTGTAAATAGGCTTAATGAAAAAAATCTGAAAAACCCAAAGAACGATCAAAATTATAGCGCCGAATATTATAAAGTACCCCAAAAGCTTTGCCTGCAGCGAAATGTACTTTCTGTTTATTTTTTTAATCTGTTTCAAAGCGATAGCCAACTCCCCGCAGTGTTACAATACACTTGCTGTATTCGCCGAGGCTTTTTCTGAGCAGCTTAATGTGTGTGTCAAGTGTTCTTTCGTCACCGAAGAAGTCGTAGCCCCACACCTCGCTGATCAGGTTTTCGCGTGTGAGCGCAATTCCCTTGTTGCGAACCATATAGAAAAACAGGTCGTATTCCTTAGGCGTCATTTCGATGCGCTTGCCGTCAATAGTTACAATACGCGCGGTGAAGTCAACTTCAAGTCCGTTGTAGGTGAAAACATCGCGCTCCCCGTTGTTTTGCGAGTTTGACGACGAACGCTTGATTACCGCGCCGACTCTCATCATGAGTTCTTTCGGTGAGAACGGCTTTACAACATAATCGTCCGAGCCAAGCTCAAAGCCGTGTATTTTGTCGTATTCCTCACCCCTTGCCGACAGCATGATGATCGGAGTGTCGCGGAACTTGCGGATTTCGCGGCACGCTGAAAAGCCGTCGAGCTCGGGCATCATAACATCCATGATAATAAGGTCAAATTCCTTTTTGCGGCAAATCTCAATTGCCTGCATTCCGTCAACCGCTTCCTCGACCTCGTAACCTTCAAATTCGGCGTATTTGCGAATGATCTGACGGATCCTGAACTCATCATCTACTACTAAAATTTTTGCCATGGTATCCCTCCTGAGTAAATTGACTTATATTTTTAAGTTATTATAAACAATAAAAGTGACAGTTTTATGTTGAAAGTATCATTATATATAATGATTATAGCATATTATTTTTTATATTGAAATAGTTGAAAAAATATTTTATAATAAAAAAGCGCCTTAGTGCGCTGACGTCCGCCTTTTGAAAACACATCAGGTTTTTACTTTCCGGGCGGAGGATCCAAAAGACATCGATTTCCGGTATAAAAAAGCGCGTGTGAGAAAAATTTATTGCACGAAAAAAGCAAAATATATTTAGAGGTGTAACCTGTGGAAGTAAGAGTAATAGACGCGGCTGAGGTGACCGCAGCGGTCAAAAAGCTTTTGATGGACTGCAACTACTTCATCGGAGCGGATATAATGGACGCGCTGACAAACGCGCGCGGCACCGAAACATCCCCTGTGGGAAAAAGTGTGCTTGACCAGATCATAGAAAATGATAAAATCGCGGCAAAAGAAGAAATACCGCTTTGCCAGGACACGGGCATGGCTGTGCTGTTTATTGAATACGGCGACAGAGTGTGCTTAAAAAACGGAAGCTTTGAAGACGCCGTTAATGAAGGAGTGCGTCAGGCTTACGGTGAAGGCTACCTCAGAAAAAGTGTAGTCAGTGATCCGGTGTTTGACCGTGTGAACACAAGGGACAACACGCCGGCAATTATACACACAAAAATAGTCAGCGGAGATAAAATCAAAATTACCGCAGGGGGAAAGGGCTTTGGAAGCGAGAATATGTCCGCAATAAAAATGCTTACCCCATCCTACGGAGTTGAAGGTGTAAAGCAGTTTATACTTGACACCGTAAGGGCGGCGGGTCCGAACCCCTGCCCTCCGATTGTTGTCGGAGTGGGAATCGGCGGAACCTTTGAACGCGCGGCTCAGCTTGCAAAAAAAGCAACCTTCCGCGCAATAAACACAAGCAATCCCGACAGCCGTTACGCCGAGCTTGAAGACGAGCTGCTCTGTGAAATCAACAAAATGGGCTTTGGCCCCGCAGGTCTCGGCGGAAATACCACCGCGCTTGGAGTTAACATAGAAACCTCGCCGACTCACATTGCCGGAATGCCGGTTGCGGTCAACATTTGCTGTCACGCCGCAAGGCATGCGGAAACCGAGATTTAAGGAGGAGCGGCAATGACTAAAAAAATAAATCTTCCGATCACAGACAATGATATAAATAACCTTAACGCGGGCGACACCGTTTTGCTGACAGGTTCAATCATTACAGGCCGCGACGCTGCCCACAAACGCCTTTTTGAGCTGATCGAACAGGGAAAGGAGCTTCCCGTTGACATAAAAGGCGAGATCATCTATTATGTAGGTCCCGCTCCGGCAAAGCCCGGTTACGCGGTAGGCCCCGCAGGTCCGACCTCAAGCTACCGAATGGATAAGTACACACCTTCGCTGCTTGATTTGGGTTTAAAAGGAATGATAGGCAAGGGCGCACGATCACGGGCTGTAACAGATTCAATCGTGAAAAACGGCTGTGTTTACCTTGTCGCGATCGGCGGAGCGGCAGCTCTTATCGCAAAAAGCATTAAAAGCGAGGAAATATTGTGTTATGACGACCTCGGAACAGAGGCGGTAAGACGTTATGAGGTCGAGGATTTTCCGTGTATCGTGGCAATAGACAGCCGCGGAAACAATGTTTATGAGACAGAACCGCCAAAATACCAAAAATAATTCTTGCAAAGAAGCGAATATAATATTATAATATAATGTGGATATAATGAAGGGTGGTTAAGTATGCCTTTTATAAATGTAAAAACTAATGTAAAACTCAGCGAAGAAAAAAAGCAGGAAATCGGAAACAGACTTTCCGAGGTTATCAGCATTCTTCCCGGAAAAAGCTATCACTACCTCATGACAGCGGTTGAGGACAATGTTTCCATGATGTTTCACCGCGACACGGTTTATAATATCGCAATGGTTGAGGTTAAGCTGTACGGTAAATCCACGCGCGACGCTTACCAAAAGCTGACCGAGGCAATCTGCGACATTATGCATGACGAGGCAGGAGTTGACGGAAAGTTTTGCTATGTTAAATTCAGCGAGGTTGAGCACTGGGGATTTGACGGCTCGCTGTTCTAAGGGATAAGTCTATGAAAAGCTACAGAAAAGAATTATGGTTTAATATACCGGCGCGCAGAAAAATCGTCCGGATTACCGAGGATGTTCAGCGCGCGATAGACGAAAGCGGCGTAAAAGAAGGCCTTGTGCTTGTTAACGCCATGAATATTACTGCGTCGGTTTTTATCAACGACGACGAAAGCGGGCTGCACAGCGATTATGAGCGCTGGCTTGAAAAGCTCGCGCCCGAAAAACCGTACAGTCAGTATGCCCACAACGGTTTTGAGGACAACGCCGACGCGCACCTTAAGCGTACGGTTATGGGCAGAGAGGTTGTTTGCGCCATAACAAACGGCAAGCTTGATTTCGGAACATGGGAACAGATTTTTTACTACGAGCTTGACGGAAAACGCAGAAAACACGCATTGATTAAAATTATAGGAGAGTAATCATTATGAGAATAGTGGTATTGGCAGGAGGCACAAGCACCGAGCGCGATGTTTCGATTTCATCGGGAATTCTGGTTGCCGAAGCACTCAGAAAAAAAGGTCACGAGGTTGTGCTTCTTGATATATATACAGGCTACGAGCAGGATATTCTTGACGTTGACGAGCTGTTTAAGAAAAATTACAGCTTTACCGATAAAGTTAATGTGGGAGAATCTGTAGGCGATACGATTTCCGATATCGAAGAGGTAAAGGAAAACCGCCGCAACAAATCGGAACGCTTTATCGGCGAAAGCGTGATCGACATTTGTGACTTTGCCGACATTACCTTCCTTGCGCTTCACGGCGGAGCCGGTGAAAACGGCCAGGTTCAGGCGGCGTTTGATTTGCTCGGAATCAAATACACAGGTTCCGGCTACTTTGGTTCGGCTCTTGCGATGAACAAGGGACTTACAAAAAGTGTTCTTATTCAAAACAAGGTTCTTACTCCCGGCGGTAAAATATATAAAACCGAAGAGGAAGCTATGGAATGGAACAGCTTTCCGTGCGTTGTTAAGCCCTGCTCGGGCGGTTCAAGCGTAGGTATTACAATCGCGAATAACGCCGAAGAATTTGTTTCCTCCGTTAAAGAAGCTCTGTCTTACGGTGAGGATGATATTGTTGTGGAGGAATACATCAAGGGCAGGGAATTTTCGGTCGGTCTGCTTGGAGGAAGGGCTCTTCCGCCCATTGAAATCATCCCCAAGGAAGGCTTCTATGACTACAGAACAAAGTACCAGGCAGGCGCTGCCGAGGATGTTTGCCCTGCCGACATCACTCCCGAGGAGGATCAAAAGCTAAGGAAGGCGGCAGAGGATACCTACAGGGCGCTTCAACTTGAAAGCTACGCCAGAGTTGACTTTATTCTTGACGAAGAGGGCAAGCCCTATTGTCTTGAGGCCAACACCCTTCCCGGAATGACTCCCACAAGTCTTCTTCCGCAGGAGGCAAGGGCAGAGGGGATGGAATACCCGGATCTCTGCGAAAAAATAATTGAAATCTCAATGGAGAGATATAAATAATGATGAAACCTTTTACCTTAGAGGAAGTCGTCGCTTCGTGCGGCGGACAATATTTCGGCGATGAGGCTTTAAAGAAAGTTTGCATTACTTCGGTTGAACGCGACAGCCGTCAGATCAAGCCCGGATCATTGTTTCTTGCGATTCCCGGCGCCAAGGTTGACGGACACGATTTCATCGGGCAGTGCTATGCAGACGGCGCTATTTGCGCAATTTGCGAAAAAGCCCCCGAAAATGCCGAAAAGCCTTATATTCTTGTACCGTCAACTCTGCAGGCGGTCAAAAAAATCGCCAAGGCATACCGTGAAAAGTTTGACATTCCGGTTATCGGCGTGTCGGGCAGTGTAGGCAAAACCTCAACAAAAGAGATGCTCTATGCGGTCATCTCTCAAAAATACAAAACCCATAAAACTCAGGGCAACCTCAATAACGAGCTCGGAGTCCCCCTTACCCTGCTGTCAATGCCCGCGGAAACCGAAGCCGCGGTTATTGAGATGGGTATTTCGGGTTTCGGTGAAATGACAAGACTGTCAGAAATGGTTCAGCCCACAATTTGTGTTCTTACTATAATAGGAAGCTGTCATCTTGAACAGCTCGGTGACCGCGACGGCGTATGCAAGGCAAAAACCGAGATGTTTAAACACGCCCGGGAAAACGCGGAATATATTTTGAACGGCGATGACGACAAGCTCAGCCAAATTTCAGAGGTCAACGGCAAAAAACCGATATTTTTCGGCCTTATGGCCGAAAACCCCTATCATGCGCAGAATATCAAAAACAACGGTGAGGGCGGTGTACGCTGCACGCTGTGTTTTGACGGCAAAGAGCTTGATGTTGTGATCCCGGCAATCGGAACTTATATGGTTTCAAATGCCCTTGCCGCCGTTGCCGCCGGAAGTTTGCTCGGACTTTCGGATGAACAGCTGATCAACGGTGTTCAGGCGTACAAAACCGTGGGAAGCCGTGCCAATGTTATAAATACAGGAAAAATCAGAATAATCGACGATTGCTACAACGCGAACCCCACATCGGTCAAGGCGTCAATTGATACCCTTAAAAACTTTTCGGGACGCAAGGTCGCAATTTTGGGCGATATGAAAGAGCTCGGCAAAGATGAGCTTACGCTCCACTTTGAAACGGGCAAGTATGCCAAAGCACAGGGAATCGACCTTATAATCGGCGTCGGTCCGCTTGCCTTGGAGCTTGCTAAAGGAGCCGAAGGGCTTTGGTTTGCTTCAATTGACGAGCTGGACGCCGACATAAACAGCCTTATCAAAAACAAGGATACGGTTCTTGTTAAGGCTTCTCACTCTATGCAGTTTGAAAAAATAGTTGAAAGCTTAAAATATTTTTAAATTATATTTAAACCTCGGGGCGGCGTAATGCCGCCTTTTTGTTTTGATTTTCTGACAAAAACTATTGAGCAACAATCTTTTGTATGCTATAATTATCAATATAATATCAACACGGAGGGATTATTATGTCAGTTTCTTACATGACTCATCCGCTTATCAAGCATAAAATCACACTTCTGCGCAAGCAGGTCACGGGCACAAGTGAATTCCGCAAGCTTATTGAGGAAATTTCGATGATGATAGGATACGAGGCTTTGTCCGACCTTCCCACTGCCGATATAAAAATCAGCACTCCTATCGAGGAGACGATCCAGCCTGTTTTGAACGGCAAAAAGGCGGCTGTTATTCCTATCCTCAGAGCAGGACTGGGAATGGTCAACGGAATTTTGGCTCTTATTCCATTGGCTAAGGTAGGTCACATCGGCCTTTACCGCGACCCCGAAACCCACGAACCGCACGAGTATTTCTGTAAGCTTCCCAAGAGCATCGGTCAGCGTCAGATTATTGTTGTTGACCCAATGCTCGCAACCGGCGGCTCTGCCATAGCCGCTGTAGATGCTATCAAATCTCACGGCGGTAAAAAAATAAAGTTTTTGTCGGTTATCGCGGCTCCCGAAGGCGTAAGCGCTCTTATGCAGGCGCACCCGGATATCCAGCTTTATGTTGGATGTCTTGACCGCTGCCTTAACGAAAATGCGTACATCTGTCCGGGCTTAGGCGACGCCGGAGACCGTATATTCGGCACAATATAAAATAACATTTGCTTTGCATTCTCCGCGCAAAATATTTAATTGCACAGACGTATATTCAATAAAACGCCGGGACGCGTCGCTGTTTATGCGTTGCAGTCCGAAGTATAAATGACCGGAAAGAGGGTTTGATTATGAGAAAGATAAAATCCGCTTTATCATTGGCTTTGTCGCTGATTTTAACAATCGGCATTTTTCCGATACATGCAAACGCGGCGTCTGTCCGCGGCGCGTCAGGCGCAGACACAGAGGTTGTATACGACAACGGAAACGGAATTTTATACGACAAGGATCATGCTCGTTTGATTCCTGTAGGAGGAGAAGCGGAGATAAAGCTTAATATCAGCGATCTTCTCCCGGGGACAAAATGGAAATCTTTGAATACCAACATAGCTGTTGTCAAAAAAAGCGATGATTCTTACGCTCTTATCAGGGGAGTCCGTGCAGGCGAAACGGAAATTCAGATCATATACAGCTTTATGGACGGAACCGGAAGCCTTGCTTACGAGCACCCTATGGTCGACAACACAAAAATACATGTTGCCGATCCGCTCACAGGTTTGACTATGCCCGGGCAGATAGTTTTGACGGTCGGAAGCAGTCAAACGCTTGATTACACGATTTCTCCCGACAGCAAGTACTCGGCGGCGGTTTCGGGCTTAAAATTTGAATCGTCGGATCCCGAAGCGGTCGCGGTTGACAAAGACGGAAAGCTTACCCCTAAAACAGCGGGAACCGCAGTTATTACCGCGACGACAAACGAGTTCGGAAAGAATCTGACCGGTAAAACGCTGGTAACGGTTACCGATAAGTTCACTTATACCAAAAGCAGCGGAAACACCGTTATTACAGGCTATAACGGAACAGAAACCGATATTTCCGTTCCGGCTTCCGTTGACGGTTATACCGTTACCGAAATTTCTCCGGACTATATCATCAACAGCGGGGCAAAGAGTATCAGTATTCCCGGTACTGTCAAAAAAATGAGCAAAAGCTCGTTTCCGGCTTCCGATACCTTTGTGATAGTCTGCAAAAAGGGAAGCTATGCTCACAGCTTTGCCAAGCAAAACGGAATTGGGTACACCGCCTTTGATTACAAGGTTCAAAGCGATAATACCGTGAGGATCACGGCGTATGAAGGCAGTGTTGAAAACCTGAGAATACCTCGCACCATTGACGGGTACTCGGTGTCGTCCGTCGCGCCGAAAACCTTCTCCTCAAACGCCTATATTAAAAATGTTGAGATACCCGGCAGTATCAGGCGGCTTGAGGCTGAAACCTTTGTGAATTGCTCCAACCTTTATTCAGCCACCATCGCAAAGGACGTAAGTCAAATAGACGACGAGGCGTTTGGCAACTGTCCCAAGTTCGCTGCCGTAAGCGGTTACAACAACTCCGAGGCTTCTTTGTTCGCCGCGAAAAACCTTTATTCATTTTCGGATTTGAACTTTGTTTACAGGGAAAACGCTGACGGAACCATTGTAATTACAGACTACAACGGAAAAAAATACAGCGGAATGAGTATCCCGGATGTTATAAACGGCAAAAAAGTTTCTTCCATTGCGGACTATGCGTTCGGATACAGCACAGACGGCTATTCATATACTCCTATCAAAAGGTTTGTCATCTATGGAATTCCCGGCTCGGCGGCTGAAAAATATGCTAACCGGAATTCAAATATCATTTTTTATGATGATTCACTGATAGCTAATCCGGCAAGCTATGGCTGGGAAAATTATACGCCGGATTCCGTCAATCTTGTTAATTATAACGGCAGCCCTGTTCTTGCGTATGTTCCGCTTGAACTGAACCGGAACGGCATAAAAAGGGTTGAGGCTGTAAAAGCGTTTGCCAATAAAAAACGCCTTGTTAAGTTTGAAACAGCGGAAAATGTTTCGGAAATCGGAACAATGGCATGCTATGGCGACCACGAGCTTCAAACGGTCGTTATCAGCTCAAATACCTACAGAAAAGCGTTGTTATACCTGCCTACACAAAGGTGATTGGTTCACAGGCGTTTGGTTACGCAGACGGAAAAGTAATAGAGGATTTTGTCATCTACGGTTATTCGGGCACCGCAGGTGAAAGATACGCGAAAAACAATAATATAACTTTTGTAGATCTGCGTGAATCGAATATTGATCCTTACAGTGAAATCGTTCCGAAATCAATACGGTTAAACGAGTCGGAGCTTACGCTCGATTTGAAAAACAACTACCGCTTTGAACTGTTTCCCATCTGCCTTCCGATTTATACTCACGATGTCGTATCGTCATGGAAGAGCAGCAACGAAGGTGTAGTAAAGGTTGAAAACGGGATCGTAATTGCGGTTGCGCCCGGAACAGCTACGGTTACGGTGAAAACAGAAAAGGGCTTTACCGCTTCATGCAAGGTTACTGTCTTGGGTGACACTGTTTTGCCGGAATCCGTTTCGCTGAATTCGTCAAGTCTGAGTCTGACGGTCGGCGGCGAATCCAAGCTGACGGCAACTGTACTGCCGTCGAATGCTACGGACAAAACCGTCAAATGGACAAGCAGCGCGCCGGGTGTGGCGAAGGTGAGCGACGGCAAGGTTACC
>CADAYK010000044.1 GCA_902792105.1 uncultured Ruminococcus sp. | reverse complement strand
CTGCTCCCACTTCGGTCAAGATAAACCCCGACAAGCTTACTCTCGGCTGCGGCGAAACCTACACGATCAGCGAAAGCACAAGCTCGGGCTCATACGCGAACGCGGCTAACCTGCGCTGGGCAACGACCGACAGCAGTATTGTGTCGGTTACAAAAACCGCCGGTACAAACAAAGCCGTACTAAAGGCTAATAAAGCCGGTACCGCAAATGTTGTTATTACCACATACAATAACAAAATAGCAATTTGCAAGGTGACGGTAAAGCCTGCTCCTGCAAGTGTAAGCACCAACCCTGCAAGTCTTACGCTCGGTAAAGGCGAAAGCTATACTATCAGCGAAAATACAAACTCCGGTTCATACGCAAACGCAGCTAACTTAAAATGGTCGAGCTCAAACACAAATGTTGCGACTGTAACCAAAGGCAGCGGCAACAAGGCGACGGTTAAGGCTGTAGGTACAGGTTCGGCGAACATTACCATTAAGCTGTTCAACGGCAAAACCGCGACCTGTAAGGTGACTGTAAAATCTGCGCCTTCAAGTGTAAGCACTAACCCGGCGAGCCTTACTCTCGGCAACGGCGAAAGCTACACAATCAGCGAAAACACAAACTCAGGTTCATACGCGAACGCCGCTAACTTAAAATGGTCAAGCTCAAACACCAATGTGGCGACAGTAACCAAGGGCAGCGGCAACAAGGCGACTGTAAAGGCTGTGGGCACAGGAACCGCGAACATTACAATTAAGCTTTATAACGGCAAAACCGCGACCTGTAAGGTGACTGTAAAGCCCGCGCCGTCAAGCGTGAAACTCAGCGCGGCAAGCATAACGCTGAACAAAGGCAAAACCTATACGATCAGCGAAAGCACCAACAGCGGTTCATACGCAAACGCCGCAAACTTAAAATGGACGAGCACCAACACCAATGTCGCAACCGTAACAAAAGGCAGCGGCAACAAGGCGACGATCAAGGCAGTCAACAAGGGCACGGCATATGTAAAAATAACTTTGTACAACGGCAAAACCGCTCAGTGCAAAGTGACAGTAAAATAACAGAATTTTTGTTCAGGGGCAGTGAAGGCAAAACTTCACTGCCCTGTGCTTTGTTTTTTAGAAAATAATTGACATTTATATGGTTTTGGAGTATTATTTATAATGTATAACTATGAAAATAAAGGAGGTCTGCGGATTGCCTGATTTATCTATTATTTTTGACGTCGGCGTAGTGGCGCTGAGAATTCTTTTGCCGGTTTACGCCATTGTTATTGTCTATCAGTGTTACGCGGCAATGCGCCGCCGCAGACGAACTGAAAAGCCGCTGGTTACCCTTTGCAATATGAAAACGGGCAACGTGATCCCCGTGCTGTTCTGGGAAAACTCGATCGGCAGAAGCAAGTCGAGCGACGTCGTTGTGCAGGATCTTGCGGTTTCGCGCAATCATTGTGTTCTGCTCAGGCGCAGCGAGGGTTGGTTTATTACCGACACCGGCTCAACAGGCGGAACATTCGTTAACGGTGTTCCGGTTGAGGGCAGGGCTCAGGTTCTTATAAACGACGTAATAACTATCGGTTCAACCGATTTTGAGTTCCGCAGGGGCGACGAGTTCCAGGCTCCGCTTAAATCGAGCTGGTTTTTCTCAAAGGTCAGCGACAAGCCTGCGATCCGTCCGTGGAAGCTTATGCTTATGGTAACGCTCTTCCACTTCTTTATGGCGGTTGAGGCAATGTTTTGGAACGACGGAACAAATGTGTATGCGCCTATTGTTTTGTTCGGCGCGCTCGCGGCTGTTGAATGGGGCTTTTTCTCGGTATCGTACTTCGCGTTCAGACGGGTCAACTTCGAGCTTGAATCGCTTGGACTTTTCCTGACGGGAATAGGAGTAATGATGCTCGTCCGGCAGGTCGAAAAATCCGCTTATGTCCAGCTTATAGCGGCGGCTGTGGGAATGGTGATCTTCTGTGTGATAATAAAGCTGATTGAAAATCCCGACAAAATAAGCCGCCTGCGTTTTCCGATGATGATAGTTGCGGTTCTGCTTTTGCTGACAAGTATTTTGTTCGGTAAAATCACCAAGGGCGCGGCTAACTGGATTTTTATAGGACCGTTCTCGATCCAGCCGTCCGAGCTTGTTAAAATTATTTACATATTCATCGGCGCGGGTACGCTTGACCGTTTGCAAACAAAGCAAAACCTGCTCGAGTTCATTATTTTCTCGGTTGTCTGCGTGGGACTGCTCGCGCTTATGG
This sequence comes from uncultured Ruminococcus sp., assembly GCA_902792105.1. Taxonomy (GTDB): domain Bacteria; phylum Bacillota; class Clostridia; order Oscillospirales; family Acutalibacteraceae; genus Ruminococcoides. The sequence goes on along the minus strand of CADAYK010000044.1, from coordinate 16,105 downwards.
GCGACTTCGGAACCGCGCTTATATTCTTTGTAACCTTCCTGCTTATCTCGTTTATGCGTTCGGGCGACATCAAAACCGTTATTTTGGCTGTTGCCGCGGCGGCGTTCGGCGTCACGTTCGTGCTGCGATTCAAGCCGTATGTTGCCGACCGTTTCAAGGCGTGGCGGCACGTTTGGGAGTACGCTCAGGCAGAGGGCTACCAGCAAACCCATGTTCTTACGTTTATTGCCAGCGGCGGACTTTTCGGCGTAGGTGTAGGCAACGGCTATTTAAAACAGGTTGCCGCTTCCGAAAGCGACCTTGTTTTCGGACTTCTCGCCGAGGAAATGGGAATTATAGTTGCAATTACGATCGCGCTTTCGGTTGCTCTGCTTGTAATCTACACAAGAGCAATCACAACGCGCAGCCGCAGCACCTTCTACTCCATTTCGGCATGCTGTGCGGCAGGACTTCTTGTGGTTCAGCTTTCGCTTAATGTTTTCGGCGCCACAGACCTTCTTCCGCTCACCGGCGTAACCTTCCCGTTCATAAGCAGCGGCGGTTCCAGTATTATGTCTGTTTGGGGACTGCTTGCGTTTATCAAGGCGGCGGACGAAAGAACTTACTCATTAAAAAGATAAATATTACCTCTAAAGCTTTTCGGATTATTCTGAGGAAGTGATAAAATGAAACGAATTATGCGCAGAACTACTCTGATTCTGATTTTTGCGCTCGCCTTTATCGGCGGAATCGGATTTTTCTCGTTTGAACTGATTGTCAACGCGGGCTCTTGGGTTGACCAGCCCTATAACGCCCACGTTTCGGGCGGCAACGGTTTGGAGCAGGCAGGCGCAATTTATGACCGCAACGGTTATGTGCTTGCGGAAACTCAGGACAGCGATCGTATTTACAACGACAATATCAGTGTGCGAAAAGGTCTTTTGCACACCGTAGGCGATAACAGCCTTAATATTTCAACTGCGGTACAAAGCAAATACCGCTCACAGCTTTCGGGTTACAGCCTTATTTGGGGATTAAATATGCCGAAATCAATGCGAAATACCCACGACATTACGCTCACCGTTGATGCAACGACCTGCGCGGCGGCTTATGATGTGCTTGCGGGTTATGGCAAAAAGGGCGCTTGTGTTGTATACAATTATAAAACCGGCGAGGTTATTTGCTCTGTCAGCACTCCGGGCTATGATCCTGCCGATCCTCCCGAAATCAACGAGAGCAATGAAAGCGAGTATGAAGGTGTTTACCTTGACAATGTGTTGTCCTCGGTTTATGCTCCCGGTTCGATTTTCAAGATTGTCACCTCTGCGGCGGCAATCGAGAACATGCCCGACCTTTACAGCCGCACGTGGAACTGCACCGGTGAAAAGGAAATAGGCGGTCACACTGTGACCTGCACCGAGCAACACGGCGAGATCGATTACAAAACCGCGATGTCGCATTCATGTAACATTGCCTTTGCCGAAATAGCGGTTGAGCTCGGCAAGGATGTTATGAATTCAACGGCAAAAAAAGCCGGGATCAACAATTCCTACGAAATCGACGACGTCAACACCGCCAAAGGACATTTTGATGTAACCAAGGCGGACGAAAACCAGCTTGCATGGTCGGGCATCGGTCAGTATGACGACGCCGTTAACCCGATGCAGATGGCAATTATGTGCGGAGCGATCGGCAACGGCGGAAAAGCGGTCAATCCTACATATATTAAAGACGGCTCGGGCGATTTGCTTCAGCTTATCGGTTTTAAAAAGCCCGACGAGTTCCAGCTCTTTAACGGAGATACCGCAAATCAGCTTAACGACGTAATGCGTTACACCGTCAGCGATTATTACAACTATCAGCGTTCAGGACTGTTTGAAGGACTTTCGGTGTGCGCAAAAACAGGTACCGCCGAGGTCGGCGAAGAAAAGGCGCCTAACGCGTGGATGGTCGGATATGCTCAGGACGAGGACGCACCGCTCGCTTTTGCCTGCGTGGTAGAAGACGCCGGTTACGGCTTTGAATTCGCCTGCCCGGTTGCCGACGCCGCAATGAAAGCGGCTGCGGCCTGTCTGCGCGGCGAAGGCTGATAATTATATATATAAATGTTTTAACATAGAAAGGAAGCAGAACAACATGAATTTTTTGAAAGCAATGTTCGGCAATTACAGCAAGCGCGAAATCAAGCGCATTAAGCCCCTAAGCGAAAAGGTGCTTGCTCTTGAGGATAAATACGCCGCAATGAGCGAAAGCGAGCTTAAAGGTCAAACAGCTATATTAAAGGAACGCCTTGCAAACGGCGAGACTACCGATGATATTCTGCCCGACGCGTTCGCGGTTTGCCGTGAGGCAAGCTGGCGTGTGCTCGGAATGAAGCACTTTCCGGTACAGATCCTCGGCGGAATCGTTCTCCATCAGGGACGTATCGCCGAAATGAAAACAGGTGAAGGTAAAACTCTTGTGGCAACCCTTCCGGCTTACCTTAACGCACTTACAGGCGAAGGCGTTCATATTGTAACAGTCAACGATTACCTTGCCCGCCGCGACTCCGAATGGATGGGCAAGCTCTATAAATATCTCGGGCTCAAGGTCGGTCTCATTGTTCATGACCTTGAAAACGACCTCAGAAAAGAGGCTTATAACGCCGACATCACCTACGGCACAAACAACGAGCTCGGCTTTGACTACCTGCGTGACAACATGGTTGTTTACAAAGAAAACAAGGTTCAGCGTTCGCACGCTTTTGCCATTGTCGACGAGGTCGACTCCATCCTCATTGATGAAGCCAGAACTCCGCTTATTATTTCCGGTCAGGGCGACAAGTCCACCGATCTTTATGAAAAAGCAGACGCGCTTGCAAAAACCCTTAAGCTTGAGCGCTTTACCGAAATCGACGCCAAGGATGACATGGAGGAGTACTACGCGGAAAACGGCATAGACTATGTTGTTGACGAAAAGCAAAAAACCGCTACACTTACCCAGGCAGGCGTAAAGAAGGCGGAGGAGTTTTTCGGTATTGAAAACCTTACGGATCCCGACAACCTCACGATTCAGCACCATGTTAACCAGGCTATCAAGGCTAACGGCGTAATGAAGCTTGATGTTGACTACGTTGTTAAGGACGGCGAGGTTATCATTGTTGATGAGTTTACGGGCCGTCTTATGTACGGCAGACGCTTCAACGAAGGTCTGCACCAGGCTATCGAGGCAAAGGAAGGCGTTAAGGTTCAAAGCGAAAGCAAAACCCTTGCGACAATAACCTTCCAGAATTACTTCCGACTTTACAAAAAGCTTTCCGGCATGACCGGTACAGGTGCAACCGAGAGCGAGGAATTCCAGGAGATTTACAAGCTGGACGTTGTTGAGGTTCCCACCAACAAGCCCGTAATCCGTGAGGATCTGCCCGATTCCGTATTCAAGACCGAAAACGGCAAATTTAACGCTGTAATCGATCAAATCGTTGAGGCCAACAAAAAAGGCCAGCCGGTTCTTGTCGGCACCATTTCGATCGAAAAATCCGAGTTGCTTTCAAAAATGCTCAAGCGCAGAGGCATCAAGCACAATGTCCTCAACGCCAAGCAGCACGAAAAGGAAGCCGAGATCATCGCACAGGCAGGTAAGTTCGGAGCGGTAACGATCGCGACCAACATGGCAGGCCGTGGTACCGATATCATCCTCGGCGGTAACGCCGAATACATGGCGAAGGCTTCAATGCGCAAGCAGGGCTACCCCGAAGAGCTGATCGAGGAGGCGACCGGCTATGCCGAGACCGAGGACGAGGAGATTCTCGAGGCGCGTAAAACCTTCCGCGAATTAAACGATCAGTATAAGGAAGAAATCAAAGACGAAGCCGACCAGGTTCGCAAGGCAGGCGGTCTTATGATTATCGGCACCGAGCGTCACGAGTCACGCCGAATCGATAACCAGCTCCGCGGACGTTCCGGACGTCAGGGCGACCCGGGCGTAAGCCGCTTCTTCCTGTCTACCGAGGACGACCTTATGCGTTTGTTCGGCGGCGACAGAATGAGGGCGATGATGGAGCGCATGAACGTTGACGAGGACACTCCTATCGAAAACAAAATGCTTACCGGCATCATCGAAAACTCACAGGAGAAGGTTGAGCTTCGCAACTTCGGAATACGTAAGGACGTACTCCAGTACGACGATGTTCTCAACCGCCAGCGTGAAATCATTTACGGTCAGCGCGACCAGGTTCTCAACGGTGAAGACCTGCACGATACCGTTATGAAGATGCTTGATGATACGATCGACACTTCTGTTAAACACTTCCTTCCCGAGGGCACTCCCGAAAACTGGAACCTTCCCGGAATTGTTGAGTACTACAAGGGCTGGATCATTTACGACGACAAGAAGTACAACTTTGACTCCGATGAGCTCGAGACCATGGAGCCCGACGAAATCGGCAATATGATCAAAGAGGACGCCAAGAAGCTTTGCGCCGAAAACGAGGAGCTTTTGCCTCCCGAAACCATCCGCGAGATGGAGCGTGTTTATCTGCTTAAAGCTGTTGACACCCACTGGATGGATCATATTGACGCTATGGATCAGCTCAAAGCAGGTATCCGTCTGCGTTCCTACGGTCAGCACGATCCCGTTGTTGAGTACCGTCTTGAAGGCTTCGATATGTTCGACGAAATGATCGAGAACATTCGCGAGGACACAGTCAAGATGATGATTATCATGCCCAAGCGCGTTTATGAAATCCAAAAGCGTCAGGAGGCCATCGAGGCTGCGCGCAAGGCTGCCGAAAAACAGGCGGCGGCAGCTCACGAGGTAATGCTTAATAACGGCGCGGAAGAGGATCAGAAGCAGCCCACGGCTGTTGAAGCGGCTCTTAAACGCGAGCAGGTCGCCAAGCCCACCAAAACCTCGGGCGACGGCACCGACACTGCCAACAAAACCGTTCGCAAGGGCAAAAAGGTCGGCAGAAACGATCCCTGTCCCTGCGGCAGCGGAAAGAAGTATAAAAAGTGCTGCGGACGCGACGCGTAACGGCAGTAAATAAACAAAAAAATATAGTATATATGCGGATAAGGCGGTTGTCTTATCCGCATTTTGAATAACGGAGAAGCTTTATGAGATTAATAAAAAAGATAATTTCAGCGGCTATTGCCGCGATTACGGCGATGTCAATCGTTAATACAGGTACGTTGATATCATTTGCGGACACATCCTTCGATTACGGCGACTTTCGCTTTACAAGAACAAGTGCAACTACGGTTATGGTTTCAAAATATTACGGAGACAGCACAAACGTAACTTTGCCTGAAAGTGTTGACGGAACAACGGTAACCGGCGTATATCAAAGCTGTTTTGAAAATACGGATGTTGTTTCGGTCACAATTCCGCACGCGTATAAGGTGATCGGCGCGTTTGCCTTTAACGGCTGTGCTCAGTTAAGAACCGTAAGACTGCCTTCATCGCTGACTTCAATCGGAATTATGGCGTTCGGCGGATGCAGTCTGTTGCAGTCAATCGACTTGACTTACACAAACAATTTATCGTCGATTGCCTTTGCCGCTTTTTCGGGTTGTACGTCACTGGAAAACTTATGCCTGCCAAACAGCATTACTACGCTCGGCGACAATGTGTTCAGCGGCTGCAGCTCGCTTGGCGAAGTAAAACTTCCTTCAGGGTTGAAAGTTATACCTGAGTACGCTTTCAGCGGCTGCGCTATTGAATCAATTGAACTTCCGGAAAATTTGACGACGATTTCAGAGGGAGCGTTTTCCGATAACACGGCGTTAAATGAAATTGATTTGCCGTATTCCGTTACAACGCTCGGAGCGCGCTGCTTTGAAAACGATACAAATCTTTCGGAGATTTTCCTACCCGAAGCAATAAGTTCAATCGGCGACGGCTTCCTTGATCCCATGTCGGAAGGTTCAATTGACGTGATTTGTTATAACAATACATATTCCTACGCTTACTGTGAGGCTTACGGAATACATAATCTGACCGGCACGGAAAAGCTCATAGGCGACGCGAACCTTGACGGCGTGGTAAACATCAATGACGTTACCGAAATTCAAAAATACATTGCTCATATTGATGTAGTGAAAACCTACCGCGCAAAGAATTTGGCGGACGTTATTCCCGACGGAAAGATAATGATCACCGACGTTACAACTCTTCAAAGAAAGCTGGCAGGTATGATATAAATGAGTAAAGCAAAAACCATGTACGAAAGAATCTACGATGCGGTGCTTACTATTCCCAAAGGCAAAGTCGCGACCTACGGTCAGATCGCGGCGATGGCTGGCAACGGCGGAGCTGCCCGGGTTGTGGGCAACGCGCTCCATGTGAACCCGGCTCCGGGAATAATTCCGTGTCACCGCGTGGTCAACGCAAAGGGAAGACTTGCTCCGCACTTTGCGTTCGGCGGCGACGAGGAGCAAAAGCGTTTGCTTGAAGCCGAAGGCGTAGAGGTTCACGACCATCATGTGGATTTAAAAAAATATCAAATGTATAATTGAGGTATACCGCATTCAGAACACTAAATTTGCAATTTTTTAAAACCTATGCTATAATACACTTGATTGTGTGAATCTCATGATAGGTGATTATTATGGATTACAAATTGATAGCAACTGACCTTGACGGCACGCTGACCAATTCCAAAAAAGAAATTTCTCCGCGCAACCGTTATGCGTTGCTTGAAGCACAGGCGCAGGGGAAAAAGGTGGTTCTTGCTTCGGGACGTCATCCGCTCGGAGTATATCCTGCTGCGCGTGATCTTATGCTCGACCGTTACGGCGGTTATATTATGTCGTTCAACGGCGGCAAGATTATTGACTGCGCAACAGGCAAAACTGTTGTGAGCAAGCATTTTCCGGTTGAGTACCTGCCCGATATTGTAGGTGTTTTACAGGAATCAAATATAACGATCATCACTTTTGACGACAAAAAGATTTACGCAAACAACAAGGTGAACGACTACACCTATATTGAACGCGACGTTTTAAAAACCGATATGGTTATAACGCCCGATTTCTTGCAAACCGTAAAGTTTGACGTTAACAAGATTTTACTTGCGGGCGAGCCGGACGAGCTCGACCGTTATCAGAAAATTTTGACAAAGCGCTATGACGGCTTGCTCGACATCTACAAAAGCGCTCCGTATTTTATGGAGCTTATGCCGTTCGGAATTTCAAAAGGCTCAATGCTTCCGCTTTTGCTTGAAAGAATAGGCATAGGCCGCGAGGAGCTGATCGCCTTCGGCGACCACTACAACGACATGACAATGATCGGTTACGCCGGCTTTGGTGTTGTAATGGGCAACGGCGAGCCGGAGCTCAAGAAGATTGCAAATTATGTTTGCGAAACAAACGACGATGACGGCGTTGCGAAAACCATAGAAAAATTTGTTTTGAAATAATATGGCGGCTGGCATTTGTCAGCCGTTTTACACTAAGCAATTTTTTAAAAGGAGAAAACTATGAAAAGACTGATAGCCGCTTTGTTCATAACCGCGCTTATGTTTTGCGGCTGCGGCGGACAGGATAATTCCGGCTATACTCAAATTGCTCAATCCGAGGCTGCCGAGCTTATGGAAAAGCAAAGCGGCTGCATAATTCTGGATGTGCGAACCAAGGCGGAATTTGCCGAAGGTCACATAAAAAACGCAATTTGCGTTCCTAACGAAACCATAACCGATAAGGAACCCGAACAGCTGCCCGATAAAAATCAGCTGATCTTAGTGTATTGCCGCAGCGGCAGACGCAGCAAGGAAGCGGCACAGAAGCTCGCCGCTATGGGTTATACAAATGTCAGAGAATTCGGCGGAATCATCGACTGGAAGGGCGAAGTAGTAAAGTAGAATTTCGCAAAAGAACAAAACGCAGTAAAAAAGTTGCGTTTTGCTAAAAAATGTGTTATAATATAAATTCAGGAAATTATATCTTGAATTCGGAAAGGAAGTGATTGCATGGCGCAGAACGGATGGGAGTATTCCGACATTACGCCCGAGATTGATGTGTTGGCGGGCAAAATTTCGGAGAACTCTGTAATCGACACGTCTTTGTACACTAAATACAATGTAAAAAGAGGTTTGCGTGACCTTGATGGTAAGGGTGTGCTGACAGGACTTACCGACATTTCCACGATCAAGCAGAACAAGCTTGTTGACGGGAAGCTGGTGCCTTGTGACGGCGAGCTTTATTACCGCGGGTACAATGTTAATGATATAATTGCGGGAATACGCCGCGACGACCGCTTTGGTTTTGAGGAGATTGTATACCTGCTGCTCTTCGGCGAAATGCCCACGGCAGACCAGCTTAAAAACTTTAAGCAGCTTTTGGTTCTGTACCGTACGCTTCCGCAAAATTTTGTCCGTGATGTTATTCTTAAAGCTCCGAGCGAGGATATGATGAATTCAATCGCCCGCAGCGTTCTCACGCTTTTTTGCTATGACAAAAACCCGAATGACACTTCGATAAATAATGTGCTCAGACAGAGTATACAGCTTATTTCGGTGTTCCCGATGCTCAGCGTTTACGGCTATCATGCGTACAACCATTATCTGTGCGACAAGAGCCTTTATATTCACCGCGCGGAGCCTTCAATGTCAACGGCGGAGGTAATTCTTTCGCTTCTCCGTCCGGACAGAAAATACACCGACCTTGAGGCAAAGGTGCTTGACATGGCGCTTATTCTTCACATGGAGCACGGCGGCGGTAATAACTCCACCTTTACAACCCATGTTGTAACCTCATCGGGTACCGATACTTATTCGGCAATAGCTGCGGCGCTTTCGTCGCTTAAAGGACCTAAGCACGGCGGAGCGAACGTTAAGGTTTACGAGATGTTCGAGGATTTGAAGGAGAATGTTAAGGACTGGAACGACGACGAGGAAATCGAGCGTTATCTTGAAGCGCTGCTTGACCGCAAGGCTTTTGATAAAATGGGACTTATCTATGGTATGGGACACGCGGTATACACAATTTCCGATCCCCGTCAAAAGATTTTAAAGGGTGCGGTTAAAAGACTTGCCGACGAGGAAGGCTTCCACAAGGAGTTTGACCTTTACGCAAAGGTAGAAAAGCTCGCTCCCGAGGTGATCGGCAGAAAGAGAAAAATTTACAAGGGCGTTGCCTCAAACGTTGACTTCTACAGCGGATTGCTTTACAGTATGCTCGATATTCCGTGCGAGCTTTACACTCCGCTGTTTGCCACAGCCCGTATTGCCGGCTGGAGCGCTCACCGTCTTGAGGAGCTTATCAACGCGGGAAAAATTATTCGTCCCGCATATATGAGTATTTCTCACGAAAGAGAATACCGGGATTTAAACAACAGATGATTCACAACGGGGCTGATTTTAAATCAGCCTCTTTCTATGGGAAGTTTAGGGTATGACAATAGTAAAACGACAAATCGAGCTTCACCATGCCGTCAGTGCAATCGGCGGATTTTTCGGCGGCTACACAATTTTTAATCACTGCGATATTTTCGCCAACGCCCAAACAGGCAACCTTATAAAGCTGGTGTGCAACGCCTGTTCCGGTCAGCTTGAAAGCGTAGGCTATATGGTGCTTATGTTCTTTATCTATGCCGCCGGCAATGTTTTTTACGCGGTAATGCGCAAGTACATAAAGCTGAGCATGAAAATCGTCAGCTTTGCGGTCACGGCGGTTTGCGTTTTGGCGGTCGGCTTGCTTTCTTCGGTTGAAAACAATTTTATCGCCGTTTTTCCCTTGTTTTTTCTGGCGCCGGTTCAGTGGAACGCCTTTAAAACAGCCGGCGGCAATTCCAGCGCAACAACTTTTTCGTCAAACAATGTCCGTCAGGCGGTTATGCTTCTTACAAAATATTTTCTTGACAAGGACAAAAAAGCGCTGAGAAACTCACGCTTTTACTGGGCGACGCTTTTGTGCTTTCACCTCGGTGTGGCGTTCAGCTGTTTGTTAAGTCTTGTGTTCGGCGTGCACAGCATATGGTTTTGTTATATTTTGCTCGCGATTGCCGTTTTTGCATATTACCGCTATCAGAACGCAAAAATCAAGGCTTGCAAGGCGCCAGCCTTGCCGCGTCCTCCGCCTTGTCTTGCGAAAAATATCCTCGCAAAATATAAGTCTACTTTCTATCAGGAATTAGTATAAAACAGGGGATCGGCGTTTTGCCAATCCCCTGAAATCATTCTTTTAGTTTATTAAGCTTTTCGATTTGTCTGGCGCGCTTGTAGCGGTACAAAATATTCTCCGCCCATTCGCTGTCTATTTTGATAAAGCCCTTAAGCTTTTTGTCTTTAACGGCAAAGCGTTCAACGATCTCTTTCGATTTGCCGTAAATTTCAAGTCTTGCGGTTTGAACATAAGGCTTGCGGTCCTCGCCGGTAAAATACGCAAAGCCCATGGTGTTGCTCTCGCGGTCGTACATCGACAAATAACCGTCGGCAACCGGAATTCCGCCCAGCTTTTTTGAAACAGTCTGACCAATTGCGATTTTAGTCAGTTCAACCGCCATGTCGTCCAGTCCGGATTCAAAAATAAAAATCTTCTCTTTGAACGAATTGAAATCAGGAACGATTCGTTTGTTTAAGCCCCGCACGTTTGAATACTTATCCTCAAGTTCTTTGTCACAAAGCTGAAAACGATCAACCTTGGGAATAAGGTATATCATAAATCGGTTTTTCATATCGTTATAAAGTATGGGATAAGTCAAATGCGCGTTATAACCGCACGAAGGACAGTTCCATGAAAAAAGCGAGCCGTCCAAAACCCTTTCCCTGAAATCAGGGTTAACGGTAACATTAACGCTTGTATAAATTTTTGCTTTTCCGAGCTCGCCGCACATTGGGCAAACCACAGCCTTATTAACCTTGTTTTCGGGCATAATTAACACCTCTTTATGATAATTATATCAATAAGTAAGAGTTTTAACAAGCAATTTTTCAAAAAATGTTGATTTTATAACATTTTTCTGTCATAATAATAAAAAGATATAAATCAAAATTTTAAAGAAGGTAAATGATATGGATATTATCGGAACATTAAAAAGTACAGCCTGTTCAATGATCGACACGGTTTCAACCGTTGCGCAGAACTATGTTGAGCGCAACAGAACAAAAGCAAAGCTAAACAGGCTTAGAATGGTAATGAAGAGCGAAAGCGAGCTTATGAACAGAGCTTACATCGCTCTCGGCAAGGACTATTACACATTTTTAAAGACAGGCAAAGGCGAGCCGAACGAACGCCAGCAGAAGCTTGTAAAGGTTATAGATAACAGCAAGGCAAAAATCGCCCGTGCAAGGGAGTGCTACAGAGGAATCCTTGAAAAAGAAAACGATGTTTTGTACAACGCAACAGTTGAAACTAACGATTACAAGGCTCAGGATGTTCAGGATATAACCGTTGCCTGCTCAAATGAAAGCGACTACAAGTCAAATCCGTTTACGGCAGCCGCAGAAGCTTTAAAGCAGGAACCTGAGGAAGTGCCGTCAGCAGAGCTGAAGGACGAAGAAGCTGCGGCGGACGAGCTCTTTTAAGCGGCGTTAAATGTTTTTCCAATAACAGTGGGGGAGGTGCTTGACGCCTCCCTTTGGTTTTGTGCTTAGACAAGCCCCGGCAGCTTTCCCTGAGTTTTATATTAATGCGAATAAACAAAAAGGCTAAGCAAAAAGCTCAGCCTGTAATGTTTGAAATTGTGTGTAAAAAATTAGCAGAAGAAAACGTCCATTTCCATCTCTTCGCCGTCAGCAACAAAGTAAGCCTTGCTCTCTTCGGGCTTGAGGTAAACGGAAATTTCCTTTGCATCTTTGCCATAAGTAGTTTTTACGTTAGCGATAACGTCAGCAACAGATACCTGAACGCCGCCGAACTCTACAAAGAAATCAACCTTAGCTTCAGCGGGTTTTGCGGGAGCTGTTTTCTTGGGGGCTGTTTTCTTGGGAGCTGCCTTCTTTGCGGGAGCCTTCTTCTCTGCCTTTACTTCCTCAGCAGCCTTAGTTGCCTTAGCTGCTGTTTTGGTAGCGGTTTTAGTTGCCTTTTTTGTTTCTTTTTCAGCTGTAGCAGCTGCCTTTTTTGTGGTTGCCATTGTAAGTTTCCCTCTTTCTGGTTTTTTACTGTATATTAATGGTTTTCGCCGTGATTTAATTATACAATTACAGAAAATATTTGTCAATAAACACAAATTATTTTTGGCGGTTAATACAGATTTTAAAATTTTTAGTTTTTCTGTTGGTTAATTTTCACAATAAGGCAGGCCATATTTTGTAGATAATATAGTCTTGACAAGCTTTTAACATAATCTCATTGAATAAAATGATACATTATGCTATACTTAAAATACCGCATGAATACTGATTGAAAGAGAGTTGGGACTGTGTTTTTTGACAATTTTACAGCCATAGCGCAGCAGGTGCTCGTTTTGTTTATTTTGATAGCCGTTGGGTTTGGCTGCGGCAAGAAGGGCGTGATAACAGAGCACGCATCAAAGAAGATGACCGACATAGTTCTGTATGTGGTAACGCCGTGCGTAATGATCGCGGCGTTTCAGCGGGAGTTTTCATTTGAGCTGCTCGGAAAGGTTTTTATCGCTGCAATTACCGCAACGGTTATTATGACCGCTTCCATTTTGCTGGCAAGGCTTGTTATCCGCGACAAAAACGAAGCCAGAAAAAAGGTGCTGCAGTTTTCGGTTATTTTTTCAAACTGCGGATTTATGTCGCTTCCGCTCCAAAAGGCTTTGCTTGGTGACGACGGTTGGTTCTTCGGTTCGATTTTCGTTGCGATATTCAATGTTTTTTGCTGGACTTACGGCTTGGCGGATATGAGCGGCGACATAAAACAGCTCTCAATAAAAAAACTTGCACTGAACCCGGGCATTATCGGAGTGCTGGCTGCAGTTATTCTTTTTGCGGCTAAAATTAAGCTGCCTGTTTTTATCATTGAACCGGTTACTCACCTTGCCAACCTCAACACGCCGATTCCGATGCTGATAATCGGTTTTTACCTGTCACGCGCTGATTTCAAAAAGGCGTTTACCGACAAAGGTACATACCTTGCTATGTTACTTCGCCTTGCGGCTATTCCCGTTGCCGCCGCTTTGTCTATGGCACTGCTGCACTTGGACGCGAAAATGACCATTGCCTTCACCATTGCCTGCTCGGCTCCCACAGCAGCCACAACCACCATGTTTGCGGCAAAGTTTGACCGCGACGTGGAGCTCAGCGTCAGCGCCGTAACCGCCTCAACCCTTCTTTCTATTATAACAATGCCCCTTGTTGTGTCGCTTGCGTACGCGTTAACGGGCGTTTGATTAAACTTATAAGGATGATAATATGCCGAAAAGCTCTATGCAAAAGCAAAAGCTTTTGTACCTTCAAAAAATTTTACTTGAAAAAACTGACGAAGATCACGCGCTTACCCTTACCGAAATTAAAGATCTGCTTGCGATGAATAATATAAAGACCGAACGAAAAAGCCTTTACGATGACCTTGAGGTTTTACAGAATTTCGGACTTGACATTTGCCGTATCCGCACCAACACCATGCGTTATTTTGTAGGTAACCGTGATTTTGAGCTTCCCGAGCTCAAGCTGCTTGTTGACGCAATACAAAGCTCAAAGTTCATTACACATTCAAAAAGCCTGAAACTGATTGAAAAGCTTGAACATCTGGTCAGCGAAAATCAGGGCAAACAGCTTAGCCGCCAGGTTTATGTTACAAACCGTGTAAAAACTCTTAACGAACAAATTTATTATAACGTTGATTTTCTTCACAATGCTATTTCGCAAAATAAAAAGGTTTCCTTTAAATATACCGAATGGCGTGTCAACTTCGGTTCGCCCCGGAAAATAGTAAGAACCGAACGCCGCGGAGGCAAGGATTATGTGATATCTCCGTGGGCTTTGTGCTGGGACGACGAAAATTATTATCTGGTCGGCTTTGATTCCGAAGCCGGCAAAATCAAGCATTACCGTGTGGACAAGATGGAGAAAATCAGGCTGACCGATGAAAAACGCGACGGCTCCGAGCTTTTTGAGGAATTTAATCTTGCGCGTTACGCAAAAAGCGTGTTTTCAATGTTTGGCGGCGAAGAGTGCAGTGTAAAGCTTTCGGTAGACAACAAGCTTGTCGGTGTAATAATTGACCGTTTCGGTACCGATACTTTCATTGTAAAGGAAAGCGACGAAAGATTTAACGTTACCGTTCGTGTCGTATTAAGCTCGCAGTTTTACGCCTGGCTTTTCGGGCTTGGAAAAGGCGTAAGGATACTCACCCCGAAAAGGGCAGTTGATGAGTTTAAAAACAAAATCGAGGAATTATCAGCCTATTACCATGACAAAATATAATTTTTAAACAATATTAAGATTTTACGACAATAATTCATTGACAAAAGTAGGATGAAATGGTATAATATTCTATGATAAACGTTTATTAAGGCTTGTTTATTCGCTTCAGCGAAAAAGAGGTATATTTATGAGCTTGGAATTAACAAAAGCAACGTCGCCGTCAAACTCGGCATTTAGAGTGGTTTGCGGCAAAATGGTGGTCAACGGCAATCAGAATCTCCATCATGAAGCAATATTCGGAAAATTGACTTCCGGCGATGTTTCGATTGAAATAAACGGAATGGTAAGTCCGTTAAATAAAAACGACATTTTCTTTATTTCGCCAAATAATAAATATAAGCTCAACGGTTCGGATGATGCAATAGTTAACGTTATATCGTTGAATTTTTCCAATCCTTCGGCAGTAACACAGGATTTTATTCCTCAAAGCATCATCCGTGCGCTGGTAAACGGCAATTGCACACATTTTACAGTCATCAGCCCCGAGGAACACAGCTATGACACCCTCAGCAACTGCATGGCTATTGTCACCAAAGCGGAAAATGAAAAGTCGGATTATTTCCAGCTTCAGGTGTATGCAAAAATGTACGAGATGTTCTATGAGCTTTTTGCCAATGGTTATATCAGGATCATAGACGCCGAAACCAAAAGCAAAAAATACCGCGCGCTCATGCGTGTAACAAATTATGTAGATGAGCATTACACCGAAGGAGTGTCGCTTGAGGAGGTTGCCAACGCAACGGGAATCAGCCGTTACTATGTTTCACATCTTTTCAAAGAACTTATGGGAACAACCTTTGTCGGTTATGTAAATGAGCTCAGGCTGAACAGGGCGGCAATGCTTCTGGTTACAACCGAAAATCCCATTATCGAGATTGCGTCACTTTCAGGCTTTAACAATTTATCAAATTTTAACAGAGCCTTTAAACTGCATTTCGGAAAAACTCCGTCCGCTTACAGAAAAGCATAATTTCATAAGATTATTTAAACCGTTTCCGTTTTGGAAGCGGTTTTTTTAATATTGATTTATTTGAAGCAATTACGCAGCAAATCGACAAACTATATAAAAAAAGTATGAATCACTACTGTTTTTTAACATTATCGATACTTGCGTATTAAAAAAATGAAAACAAACCACAGTTTTTATAAAATTTCGGGGATAAATATATTGCATTTTATATTAAGCTTTGATATAATTATAATGTTCATTTATATGTTCAACTATAAAAAGGAGGAAACTTAAATGCAAAAACAAAAAAGAGTAATCAGCTTAGTTTTGGCACTTATGCTTGCTTTGTCATGTTTCACATGCCTTAGCTCGGTAACTGCCTTTGCAGCTGAGAACACAACGCTTCAGGTTGGTGATGCTAACGGTGACGGAGATATTGACATCGATGACGTCACTTATATGCAGCTGTACCTTGCAGGCAGACAGCCCGGAGCATCAGATGAACAAATTAAGGCAATGGATACAAACGGCGACGGTGATGTTGATACGGACGACGTAACCTTACTTCAGTACTATCTCGCAGGTCGCGGAGAGCTTGTTGAGCCCACAGAGCCCGCTTCTGAGGAGCCTGCAACAACTCCCGATCAGCCCACAGAAGAGCCCACAGAGCCCGCTTCTGAGGAGCCTGTAACAACTCCCGACCAGCCCACAGAAGAGCCCACAGAGGCAACTGAAGCTCCCACAGAAGAGCCCACAGAGCCCGCTGCAGAGCACGTATACAGCGTAGCAGGTTCAGTAGACGCACTCGGCAACTGGGATGCTACAAACGTATCGACTGAGATGACAAAGGGCGACGACGGTCTCTA
>CADAYK010000043.1 GCA_902792105.1 uncultured Ruminococcus sp. | reverse complement strand
TACAAGTTGTACGACTTCAGCCAGGCATCCCTCAAAGGCTTAGATGCTTTCAACAAGGTGATGGACATAAGGGATATAGTCAAGGGCAAGTCTTCTAAAGATATCGTTAAGCAAGAGAAGGCTGATTTAGATATTTTTAAATCCGGTATTGATTTGCTAAACGATGATATCTACTCGCTTAATAATGATTCTGTCAGAAAAGCCGTATCCGATCTGTACAAGGATTTTGAAGTAAACTCTCCGTATTTTCCGGAAGCGACCGATCTAATGACCAAAATCACCGATTCCCTGACCTTCAGCGATAACAAAAAGATCCTTAAAACAGGAATCGACACTCTCCTTACCATATTTGATAAAACCGGAAAGGGAAAGGACGCGCTGTCACTCCTTGATAAATTAAATGATGTTTTGGGAAATAAAGAGACTGCCAAATTATTAAAAAAGCTTAAGGAGCTTCGCGATAAAGAAAAAGAGCGCACGGGCAAAGACAAAAAAGATTCTTCCGAAGAAAAATCCAGAAAGAACGAAAGCAATGAGGAAACAACGGTGGAAACAACGGCGGAAACAACGGCGGAAACAACGGCGGAAACAACGGTGGAAACAACGGCGGAAACAACGGCGGAAACAACGGTGGAAATCGCGGCGGAGGCAGCGGCAATTATGGCGGCGGCAATTATGGCGGTGGCGGCAGCTCATACTGCCTTGATCCGTCCGGCTATGTATACGAAGCGGTTCCTTCAAACAGGGTAGAAGGCGTCAAGGCTGAAATTTACTGTCAGACCGACGTGCTTGACAGCTTCGGACAGCCCACAGGCGAAAAGCAGAACGTGCTTTGGGACGCTGAAAACTACGGTCAGGAAAACCCGGTTTATACCACTGACGACGGACGCTACGCGTGGGATGTTCCCGAGGGCAAATGGCTTGTAAAATACTCAAAGGACGGCTATTACGACGCGGACAGCTCAAAAGACCCTGCGGCGATCGACGGCTATATCCCGGTTCTTCCTATCCAAACCGAAATCAACACCGCGATCATTTCAAAGGAAAAGCCCGTGGTTGAACGCGTAAACGCCTACAGCGACGAGATCCTGATAAAGTTCAGCCAGTACATGCAGCTTGACACCGTTAACCGTACAAACGTAAAAATCACGCAGAACGGCAACGTGTTAAGCGGAAGGCTCGAACCGGTCAACGCTGAATACAATTACGAAAAAACAATGCAGTTTGCTTCCGATTTCCGTTTTGTACCGTCAGACAAAATCAGCGGAAATGTCAGCATTGAAATCTCAAACGTTAAAAACTACAACCGGAATGCGATCGCCTCAAAGTTCAGCTCAACCGAACCGGTGGTTGTTAAACCCGAAAAAATCACAATCGATTCAAATATCAAGCTGAAATACGGCGACAGCAAAACAGTTACCGTCAAGGTGCTTCCCGGCGAAGCTGCAAACGGCAAAAAGCTTGTTGTCAAAGCCGATTCCGGCGCTATTCTCGGCATTGAACAGCAAACGTTAACGCTGAATTCCAAAGGCGAGGCAACATTAAAGCTTACCGGCAGCCTTCCCGGAATCAGCGGAATCACCCTTTCGCTTGAAGGCAGCGACATTACGGCTGCGGCAACGGTAACTGTTCTTAATCCTCTTGACGGCAAAGACGTTATCAAAGGCGACGTTAACGACGACGGAAAGGTTAACGGAATAGATTCGGCTCTGCTCGCACGCTTCACCTCAAGCTGGGAAGGCTACGCCGAAAAGATCAGGAATATGGACGCTGCCGACATCAACGGCGACGGCGTTGTAAACGGAGCAGACTCCGGAATTCTTGTGCGGTACACTTCGGGCTGGGAAAATGTAAAACGGTATTTTTAAATCACATTACAGGCAGCATAACCTGATCATAAGAAGCACACCCAAAAGGAGGGATCACTATGCAAATGTTTAAAAAGAGCGTAAGCATACTGTTGACCGTAATTATCACATTCAGCGTGTTCACTGTTTTACCCGCCGTCGAAGTAAACGCGGCAAACGGTATCAGCTATGTTGAGCGGTCGTGGAACTCCGGAACAAAAAAAGTAGATCAACAAACAAAAAACTGCAGCAGCTACACCGATTTCGGCAGTGTTTCGGGGGGAAACCTGTCCGCAGGCTGGTACGCCGTAACGCAGGACAAAACCATTGAGGATCGTCTGTGTGTCAGCTCCGGCACCGTGAATATCATTCTCTGCGACGGTTCTACCCTTACTCTCGAAGAAGGGATCCGCGTGCCCGAGGGCACCGTTCTGAACATTTACGGCCAGCAAAACGACAGCGGCAGTTTATCCGCGCAATCCGAAGATTACGAATCCGCGATCGGCAGCAACGACGAGGACGATGGCGACGAAAAAGGCGCGGGCACAATCAACATCCACGGCGGAAAGGTAACCGCGGAAAGCGGCGACGACTCTGCCGGCATAGGCGGCGGTAACGAAGCGCACGGCGGAACGGTAACGATTTACGGCGGAACGGTCACTGCGACCGGCGGCACCGACGCGGCAGGAATAGGCACCGGCGACGAGTACGAGGGAAACACCCCCGGTTCGGTCACAATCTACGACGGCACTGTTACCGCCAAAGCAGGTGAACTCGGTTCCGGCATAGGCGGCGGCGACAATGTCGGCAACGTCACGGTCAAAATTCTCGGCGGCGAGGTCAACGCCACTTCCGAACGTAAAGGCGCAGGCATAGGCGGCGGAGAAGGCAAAGGCTCCGGAGAAATCACCATAAGCAACGCAAAGGTGACCGTAACAGGCGGTTATGACGGAGGAGCCGGAATCGGCGGAGGAACCAAAGGCTCAAACGGAAACATCACAATAACCGACAGTGAAGTAAGTTCAAAATCGTTTACCCATAAGGACACCTTAGGCGGCTTGGGCGCGGGCATCGGCTCAGGCAGAGGCGCCAATCAAAGCGGAACTATCAGGATCACAAATTCCACGGTGACCGCGCAAGGCGGCGTAGGCGCCATGGGAAGTAACGCCGGAGGCGCAGGCATCGGCGGCGGCGACGACGGCAACGGCGGCGATATTTATATCACCGGCAGCTATGTTATCGCGGTCAGCGGCGCGGGCGCAGGTATCGGCGGCGGCGACAGCGGAAACAACAAATATACCGAAATCAGTTCAAGCACCGTGTACGCCGCTTCAACCAAAAGAGGCGCGGGCATCGGCGGCGGTGACGACGGCGACGGAGGAACCGTTAAAATCATCAACGGTTCAAACGTAACCGCCACAGGCAGCGGTTCGTACTTTATCCCGAATCTGGTCAGACCAAATCCCAGCGCTTCTCCCGGAGAGGGCACAGGCTATTTCTTGTCCGCTTTGGTGTTAACAAGTGATTACTACGGCGCGGGCATCGGCGGCGGCGACTGCGGCAACGGAGCCGATGTTTCCATATTTAACAGTACCGTCACGGCTGTTGTAAGAGAAGACTGCGGAGCTCAGGCTATCGGCTGGGGACATTCCGGATTATTCAGCGGAGGTTTTTCAAAAAGCACCGGAACCATAACTTATTCCACTAATTTGAAGGTCAGCTACGGAACGGCTTCCAAAGAAAACGGAGAATATAAGTTTACACCCACTCAAACCGTTGCTTCTTCTAAGCGCGTCGAAGCTATGCGAAGCGAAAAAATCGTGCAGATCGCTCCGTGTGACCATTCCGGCGAAACCCATTGGGAATACTACAGTGAAGCGAACCACTGCAAGCGCTGCAACCATTGCGGAGGCGTTGCCGGTTACTACGAACAGCATAATTGGAACAGCCAACAGGTTTGTACGGTGTGCGGTGGCTCGGCAATTCTGTATAACTATAAATTCATTTCACGAAACGCTTCCGGCGAGCAAACACAAACCTTATCGCTGCCTTATAATTCAACCTTTGCTGCGCCCGAATGCACAGCTGTCCCGGATGGATACGAGTTTACCAGCTGGTCGTTCAGTGACGGAACCTTTGCCGAACCCGGGGATGAAGTGAGAACAAGGGGCTTTGACATGGAAATCAGGGCTGTTTACATGCCTGTTGTCGAAACCCTCTATGCCGACCCGCTCGGCAATGAACACACCGTAAACGCAAGACAAATCCAATACACCGGCGGAAAACTATATCTTTCCGACGGCTGGTATGTAATCAATAATGACATAAACTTCGGTGAAGGCAATATTATCTACAACGGCAACATCAATCTGATTATCGCCGACGGCGTTTCGGTAACCTTTACGCAGTATCCCGTAGAACCGTATTTCGACGAGCGCGGTGCGATCGGCATCAGAGATTTTGAAAACGAGCTGACGCGGTTTTCCATATACGGTCAAAAGAATCAATCGGGAATTATCGAAGTAGGCGTAAGATGCCCGTATTTCTACAATCTCTCGCTTTACGGCGCAACCTTAAGCTTTACCGGCGACGGCAGTATCGGCTACGGAAGGCTGTCGGTAATGAATTTCCTTGACGTTTACGGCGGAAAGCTTGTCGGAGAAATCGTTGAGAGTAAAAAACTGACGATCAACGGCGGACAGATCGATCTCGGCTTAAATATCGCAAATCTCAATACACAGTTGGGCTGGACAAACCTTACCGACAGTATACTAATCCGGGAAATGGAATCAGGCGCGGTCACCGTAAAAAATAATCAGCGCATGACAGACGGCACTAATATCTATTCGGGCACGCTTGACACATCTCAAGTCAACGCGATAAACGGCAAGACTCTGTATCCGTACGATCACCAATATTCCGAACCCGAGTGGGTATGGGAAGATGAATACACAAGCGCAAAGGCTGTGTTCCGCTGCAGCGAATGTGACGATGTTCAGGAGGTTAAAGCGCAGGTTACCTATGAGGACAGCGGCAAATTCAGAACCTCACACGCAAGCTGCACATTTAACAAAAAAGATTATTCCGTAACCGTAACCAACCAAATACTTTACGGCATAAATGTCGCGCAATGCGAAAACGGCACGGTCGGCGCGGAAAAAGCCCTTGCCAAGAAGGGCGAGAACATCGGGTTGACTGTCACCCCCGGCAATAACTGTGTTTTGAAAGAGCTTTATTACACCGTCGCCGGGGGACAAAAAACCGATATAACCGGTAACAGCTTTAAAATGCCTGAAAACGACGTAACCGTTACGGCTGTGTTTGCAAAGCGTGTCAGCCGCGTCGAGCCCGAAATCGACTCAAACGGCGACTATAAGCCCGGAATAGTTGAACACTATACGGTGGAAGGCAAAAATTATGCCGTAAACGCGGACGGCACGGTCGGAAGCGAGCTTGGATCGTTAGAATTATCCTACTTCGATTTTAAAGAGCTCAGCGACGGCACCTGGCAAATCGAATACTACACAGGTTCCGCGGGCACGATCACTGCCCTTGAAATACCCCTGACCTATCAGGGCAAAAAAGTCACAGTGCTGGGCAACGGATCAAACAAACCCCTGGTGAAAAACACCGACGAAAAATCACAGTTCACGCTTTATCTTAACAAGAACATCACCGAGATCAAGCCCTATGCCTTTTATACTTTGTGGGTAACTAATGTTTCGGGCGACACCTCATCTCTTTCAAAAATCGGAGATTATGCTTTTTCGTGGGCAAACAGTCCCGGAGACTACAATATCAACGTCGAGCTTGATTATCCCGGCATAATCACCGCAGGCAGAGAGATCTTCAATAATATGAATGTTATCCTGAACCTTAAGCATGCCACAACCTTCAGCACCTATTCCTTCAGCGCGCAGCATGTAACCTACGGCTTCACCGATGCCCATCCCTACGCGGAACCGGTATGGAATTGGAGTAGCGACAACGCCTCGGCTTCGGCACAGTTCACCTGCCCTGATTCAAGATGCAACGATCAAAAAACACTTGACGCGGTCGTAACAAGCGTAACAGAAGAGGGAAAAATCACCTATACCGCCACGGTTGAGTCAGGCGGCAAAACCTATACCGACACAAAAACCGTCTACAACGACGGAATAGGGGAAAGGCTTGCAGGTCACACCCTGCTGCTCAACGGCAGCATCGGCGTCAACTTCTATATGGAGCTTGACGGCAGCGTGACCGCACACAAGGACACTGCGTATATGCAGTTCACAATTCCTTCCGGAAGCAAATCTGTTACCGAGCGAATTTTAGTAAAGGACGCGGAAGTTAAAGCTTTGAACGGCAAAACCTACTACGTGTTCAGGTGCAGCATCGCCGCCAAGGAAATGACCTCACGCATAAAAGCGCAAATCATTGACGGCTTAAAATTCGGCAGAGAGTACACCTATTCCGTAAAAGAATATGCTGATTATCTGTTGGCTCATCCCGAGGTTGCAGAGTACGCAAACGCCGCGCAGCTTGTCAAGGCTATGCTCAATTACGGCGCAGGCGCACAGCTTTATTTTGACAAAACCGAATACAGTCTCGCAAACTCAGGCTTATCGGATAACGACAGAATAACGCCCGAAGTAACTGCCGCAATGATCGGCAAAAACAGCTATGAAAGCGATTTGCGCGACGGCATCACATTTGAAGGCGCAACTCTCTCGCTTAAATCTCAAACTACACTCTCGTTCTATTTCCTCAGCGATACCGATAACCTGACCTTCACCTGCAGCGGAAATAAAACGGTTGAAACAACAAGGACAAGCACAGGCTACGTAGTGCGAGTCAGAAACATCTCCGCAGGCGAGCTGCAAAACGACTTTACCGTCACCGCGGGCGATAACCTCGGCACGATCACCTACAGCCCGATGAACTACTGCTATAACGTACTTGCCGGCGGCACGGCAGATGAAAACCTTACCTTTGTTGTCAAGACCTTATATTGGTATTCCGAAGCGGCTAAAAACTATTTCGGAACCTGATTTTTATTCCTTGACAATTGCGCCGGCAGCATATATAATATCAATAGGCTGATTATTTAATTACTTAACCGATTGGAGTGTTATATATGGATGCGGCTAACGTTGAAAACCTGCCGATTTTTATCAGAATAGTAAACGGTGTAAAGGACCATATCCTTATGGGTGAGGTCAAAGAAGGCGAAAAGCTTCCGTCTACTCCGCAGCTTGCCAAAACTTACGAAATCAACATCGCTACCGTAAACCGCGCCTACAATATTCTTGTTGACGAGGGAATCGTATTCAAAAAGCGCGGTATCGGAATGTTTGTTTCCAAGGGCGCGGTGGACAGGCTTATCGAGGAACGCCGCAGCAGCTTTAAAGAAAACTATATCGCTGCCGCGCTTAAAGAAGCAAAGCTTTTAAGATATTCGGTCGAGGATCTGCAAAAAATCGTCGCCGAGGTCTTTGAACAGCAAAATCTGCAAAACGAATAAAAAAACAGCGGCGCCTTTACGGGCGCCGCTTCGGTTTGTCGAAAAACTAATTTTTCCATTTCAATGCCGGTTATATTTTATGCTGACGTTTGAAAGGCTCCTTTCATAAAGGAGGCTTTTTGTGTAGTTCAAAATATTGTAGTATGCAATCCACGAAATCTAAATCACACGCGGGAACGGCATAAGAACCGTTCCCTACAATTAGCCAATCCTCAAACCATAATAATACAGTCGGGAGCAAGAGTGTTTTTTCAAACACATCTGTCTGCCCGACAAAAACTAACCACTTGACGACTGACCACTAATCAGTGCAATGTTTTGCCTGCAAAAAATTGCTAATACAGCCGGGAACAGAAGTGTTTTTCCTAACGCCGCTGTCTGCCCGACAAAAACTAACCACTTAACCACTAACCACTGATCACTAAAAAGGGCACGGCTCGTTTGAGTCATGCCCTTGTGGTTTATCTGTGAAAAATTAAGTAAAAAATTTATCGTAGCCGTCCCAGCCGGAGGTATAGCGCATCAAAATAGCCGAGTCCTGACCGTTGATATTGCCGTCGCCGTTAATGTCGGCAGCGCCCTTGTTGATCTTATCTTCATAGCCGTCCCAGCCGGAGGTGTAACGCGCGAGCAAAGCCGCGTCCATGCCGTTAACCACTCCGTCGCCGTTGACGTCGCCGGTTTTGTACTCGCCGGGTTCGGGAGGTACGGGCTCGTCCTTAATAACCTTTGCTTCGGTAGAAAGGTCAGCCTTGCCGTCGATATACTTCAAATCGTCCTCTTCGTCGCATACGCCTATGAAATAGTCGCCTGTAATAACGTTTGTTGTTCCGGCCTTGTTTGCCTTAACAACAAAGCTGTAAAGCTTGGTTTTATTGCTGAAATCCAAAATATTTTCGGGTGAAGTAAAGTTGAAGTACAAAAGATTGTTAAAACCGCCGTATTCGCTGTTGGTGATAACGCTGGGCAGCTTAGGATTTATGCTGAATCTGATAAATTCATCGTCCTCGTCGGTGTAATACTCATCATAATAGGTCAAAATTCCGTCGTCGGATGTAAAAATGCCTTCTCCGTCGGTTATTCCTGTGCTGAACACAGTCATGCACTGACCGTTACAGAATTTGGTAAAACCTGCGTCGGTTGACTGAGCGTAAACAGTGACCTCGATCAAATCGCCGACCTTGGCATTGATTGTGGACTTTGAAATGGTTTTGGAGTTGTCAAAAAAATTATAGTTATCCTGCTTTTGCGTGATAACATTAACTGTTACGTCGTCGCTTTCGGCAACACTGTTATCAACCGTTGCCGCTCCTGCAGCAAAACAAGCCGAGCAAAGAAGTGCTCCTGTTGTAAGAATCGCTGAAACTGTGGTTTTCAAAGATGATTGTTGCATGATAAAACCCCTTTCTTTATAATTCCACACTATTGTACCACATAATTTGAAAAAATGTTAGTCCTTTTTTGAAAATTTTTTAAAAAATTATAAGATTTTGGGTCAATCACTTGCATTTTTTCCGTTAATGTTGCCGAGCAGTGTATACAAAAGTCTGTAAAGCTCTATGCTGTCCTCAATACTAAGCAGAAAACGGCAGCCGACCTTCGGCGGAACTTCCTTTGCCTTTTCCCTAAGCTCTTCGCCCTTGTCCGTAATTTCGGTCAGCATTACGCGCTCGTCGTCCTCCATGCGAAAACGCCGCACATATCCCTTTTGTTCAAGGCTTTTAAGCACGGGAGTCAGTGTGCCCGAATCAAGGTACAGCCGCTTTCCAAGCTCCTTGACGCTGCACTGCTTTTCCTCCCACATCACCATCATTGCAATGTATTGGGTGTATGTAAGATTCAGCGCGTCAAGATGCGGACGGTACAGCTTTACAACCTCGCGCGACGCCGCGTAAAGGGGAAAGCATATTTGATTTTCAAGCTTCAGCGAATCAAAAATTTTCTCTTCCATGGTGTTCCTTACTTATCCCGCGAGCTGACTGTTATAGGCTTCCCTTACCGCCAAAGCAAGCTGGTCGGCGCAGGAGGTGGGGCGTCTGCCGCAGGTGTTGCCGCGCAGCTTTTCTTCGATCTGCTCAACCGTCCAGCCGTCAACAAGCTTTGAAATAGCCTTTAGGTTGCCGTTGCAGCCGCCTGTAAATTCAATGTTTTTAACTACGTTTCCGTCAAGGTCAAAGCAGATTTCCATAGCGCAAACGTTTCTTGTGCGGTAAGAGTATCTCATTTATAACAGCTCCTTAATTTTTGCGTCGATTTTTTCGGGGGTAACGGTGGGGGCAAAGCGGTCAATAACATTGCCGTCGCGGTCGATCAAAAACTTTGTAAAGTTCCACTTTATTTTGCTGCCCAAAACTCCGCCCTTTTGTTTTTTAAGATAGGTGTAAAGCGGCGCTTCGTTTTCGCCGTTAACCTCAATTTTGGCAAACTGCTTAAAGGTCGTGTGGTATCTAAGCTGGCAAAAGCTTACGATTTCATCCTCGGTTCCGGGGGCTTGGTTTCCAAACTGGTTGCAGGGGAAGTCAAGAATTTCAAAGCCCTGCTCCTGATACTTGTCGTAAAGCTTTTGCAGACCTTCGTATTGCGGAGTGAAGCCGCAGCCTGTGGCTGTGTTAACGATCAAAAGCACCTTTCCCTTGTATTCGGCGAGGTCAACCTCGTTGCGTTTTGCGTCCTTCATTTTAAAATCATATACGGTCATCTTTATTCCTCCTATAACAAAATATTAATTGAGCCAAATTAAATTGAGTTCAATTTAATTATACTCAATACATTTTACTTTGTCAACGGTTTTAAAAAAAATTTTACATTTTTAAATAATTTTAAGGTTATTTTAAGCATTACGATTTATCATATGGACACAATAAAAAATTATTCATTAATAAGGAGTTGAACAATATGAAATCTTTTCACAAGCATACCGCGGCAATACTTTCGGCGCTTCTGATAACCTCGGCAATGCCCTTTGCGGCGTCGGCGGCTCAGACCGAAAGCTCTGCCGGAGCGTCCGGCATAATTCGCGGCGACGTTGTTCTTGACGGAGCGGTCAAAATCAGCGACGCGACCTCGATACAGCGGTATCTGGCAAAATACGAAAGTCTTTCTGCCGATCAGCTTAAAGCTGCGGACGTTAACGGCGACGGAGTTGTAAGCATTTCGGACTCAACCGAAATACAAAAGTACATCGCAAAATACGGCAATCCCTACAACATCGGCGAAGTGATCGCTCAGGATGAAACCACGGCGACCGAAGCCACTCAGGCTACAGAAGCAACTCAGGCTACAGAAGCAACTCAGGCTACAGAAGCAACTCAGGCTACCGATCCTTCAACCGAAGTAACAGGCGACGAGTGGAAGCAAAACACCGGCACTATCGTTCTCAGCGACAGCGGAATCACGGTCACGGGCGACGGAATTTCGGTGAGCGGCAATGTGGTTACAATTACCGAAGGCGGCGACTGGGCGGTTACCGGAAGCTGCTCAAACGGCATGATTTATGTTAACACCGGCGAAGAAAAGGACGTTAACGACAAGGTAAAGCTCAGGCTTAGCGGAATGAGCCTTACAAACTCAAACGGTCCGGCAATTTATTTTGACCGCTGCAAAAAATCGTTCATCACCATTGAGGACGGCACGACCAACACGGTTTCGGACGCTTCGGCTTACAGCACCGATTATGCCGAGGCAAAGGCGGCGATCCACAGCGACGACACCCTTGAAATAAAGGGCAAGGGAACCTTAAACGTTACCGGCAATTACAAGCACGCGATCAATTCGGACGACGATATACTTATTGAAAACGGCATAATTAACGTAACCTCGGTAAAGGACGGTTTGCACGCGAACGACGATATTACGATCAGCGGCAAAAACGTTAACCTTACAACCAACGCTACAGGCGACGGCATTGAAAGCGAGGGAACGATCAACATCGACAAGGCTTCGATCAATATGACCGGCGAAGGCAAGGGAATTAACGCGGCAGGCGACATCACCCTTACAAGCGGAACCTATGTTATCAACACCACTGACGACAGCATTAACGGCAACGCTGCTGTAGTTATCGCCGACGGCTCATACGATCTTACCTCGGGCGACGACGCGCTTACCGGAGCTACTGTTGACGTTGCGGCAGGCACCTTTGAAATTGAGAGCACAGGCAAGGGCATTAACGGCGACGGAAACATCACCCTGAACGGCGGCACATATACGATCAATTCAAGTGCCGACGACTGCATTAACGGCAACACTGCTGTTAACATCAACGGCGGAACCTACACCTTGACCGCAGGCGATGAAGCGGTCACAGGCGACACGATCAACATAACCGACGGAAGCTTTACAGCCACCGTAAAGGGCAAGGGCATTAAGGCTGCGACCGACATGAACATCACGGGCGGCTCGTTCACGGTCGATTCGACCGACGACAGCGTTCACTCAAACGGCAACATCACTATCGACGGCGGCGAGTTTAAGCTTACCTCGGGCGACGACGGTATTCACGCCGACACCACCGTTACAATCAAGAGCGGCACAATTGATATTTTAAAGAGCTATGAGGGTGTTGAGGGCAACTTTGTTGTAATTGACGGCGGCACGATTTCGGTAGTCGCAAGCGACGACGGTGTTAACGCGGCAGGCGGCAACGACCAAAGCTCAATGGGCGGACGTCCCGGTCAGAACCAATTCAATCCCGGCGGCTCGTCAACAAATGCCGGAATAACCGTAAACGGCGGTTACCTTTATGTTACAGCCTCGGGCGACGGCGTTGACTCAAACGGCACGCTGAACTTTAACGGCGGCACTGTAATAGTACAGGGCCCGGCAAACGGCGGAAACTTCGCCGTTGACGCGGATGGAACTGTTGGATTTAACGGCGGAACCGTGCTGGCGATCGCTTCCTCAAACGCAATGTGGGAGGACATAAACGGCAAGTCCGGCAACGCGGTACTCAACAAGTCGATCGGTTCGGTAAGCAGCAACTCGGTTATCGCGGTTACCGATTCAACCGGCAAGGTTCTTTCGGCAATCAAGCCTAAAATCACAGGCAACGTAGGCATACTTTACTACACCGACAGAAACAGCTCGCTCACAAGCTGCAAGGCGGTTACGGGCGGAACCTACAGCGGTACTTTTGACAGCTTTGGTTACAGCGAAAGCGGCACGATCAGCGGTGGTACAAGCAAAACCCTGTCAACCGGTACAAGCTCGGGCGGCGGTCCCGGAGGCGGCCCCGGCGGACGCTGGTAAGCATGGCTTTTTGAAAATATAATTATTATGTTATCTGCGGAGTGATCCTCCGTTAGGGTATAAAGGGTTAGGGAAACGGAGACCACGCGCGGCCTCCGTTTCTTTATTTTTACTTCGCATACTTAACGTTTGATTAATTGGTAACGTTTGGCGTTTCGCGTTTTTTACCTCGCGTTCTTGATGTCGTTATGATTGATAACTACGGCATTTCGAGAGAAAACAAAATCTATCGGAAGCTGTGAGGGCAATGGAAACTACGTTTGGTATTTTGCGGGAATGGCTCCTTTGTTAAAGGAGCTGCCAATCCGTCCACGGATTGACTGAGGATTTACTTAGCCTGACTTATATATTCTATCTATTGTTTCTGGTGATTTAAAGCGTCATCGGATAAATCCTCCGTCACGCCGCGCGGCGGCGCGCCACCTCCTTTAACAAAGGAGGCTTTGATGTACTCCAAAAGTTTGTTATATGCAATTCACGAAATCAGAACAAAACGCAGGAACGGCACGGGGGACCGTTCCCTTCAATACACTACACCATATTAATACAGTCGGGAACAAAAGGCTTTTTTAAAACAAAGCTGTCTGCCCGACCGAAACTAACCACTAATCACTTAACCACTGACCACTAAAAAGGGCACGGCTCGTGTGAGTCATGCCCTTTGATAAATCATATTTTGCAGTTAC
>CADAYK010000042.1 GCA_902792105.1 uncultured Ruminococcus sp. | reverse complement strand
GCTTTCAAGTGTAGCGATGATCCATTCGCGGCGTGCGTCCTCACCGTTTTTGACGGCTTCTTCAAGCGTTTCACCGGACGACATACAGCCGATCAAATCGGGGTAGGAGATAACAAATCCGCCTTCGGCTTCATCTTCCGTCAATTCAAATCTGTATTTTAGCTTCATATATTCTTCTGCTTTTTTCAAAATATCATTTTTTGTCATAATACTCAGCCTCCACAATCTCTTTAACCTTTTGAACATAGACTTTCTTGATCGGTTCGTGTTTGGGGATAGTTATCGGATAACATCCGCTCTTGCGAAAAGTATAGTGACTGCTTCCGCCGCGTGGTGATTCCATCGTATAACCGTAAAATTCAAGAACCTTTCGTAACTCAGCAAATCGCAAATCCTTAGACAGCGATAATATTTCCTTTATTAGCTTGTCAAATTTGGACACTTGATAATCACTTCCTTGCTAATTATATTATATATGATACCGTATGCGGTGTCAACTGTTTTTGGAAAATAATTACCGAGCGTGAGAAGTATCCTCGCGCTTGGCAAAAGTTTTTTCAGGATTTCTTGTGATTTTACGATCTAAAATAATTGACAGTTAAAATGACTGTTTATTTGACAGTTTATGACGTGTTAGTTTCTTTTCTTCAAGTTTTCCTAACTTGATTGTGGCAGTGTTCAGAACCTCAGTGTTTAAGCCGTTTTTGAGTATTTTCGCGTAAAATGGCAAAAGAAAAGAGACGGTCAAAAAACCGTCTCCTGTGGTCGGGATGACAAGACTTGAACTTGCGACTCCACGCCCCCCAGACGTGTGCGCTACCAAACTGCGCTACATCCCGTAACAACATTTAATATTTTAGCAGAAAAAGCTTGGTTTGTCAAGACTAAATTTTATTTATTCGGAATAATATCGTAAATATTTTCTTTTGCGCTTGAAAGAGCCTTTATGATCGCCTTTCCGAGCGCGCTGCGCTTGTCCTTGCCGAGGCGCTTCAGGGCGCGGAGCATTGAAGCCGAGCTTGAAAACGGCGCCTTTTGAATTTCTTTAAACCTGGTGTTGTCGGTGCTTTCAAGCACGGTAAAGAACGCACGGGTAAAATTTTCCTTTTCCTCGTACGTCATTCTTTCAAGAAAACCGTCAAGGGTGTGGCTGATAAAATAGCTTGAGTTGGTGCGGCGCTCAAGGTAAACAAAGTCGTTTGCCTCCACCTGCCAGCTGTAGACGTCGTGCTGCATAAAGCTTTTGTTTTTGCTTTTTACGATCGAAAAATCCTCGTCGTGCTCGAGCATCATGCCGAAAACCGACGACTGCGGCACAAAGCTGTGAACAAGAGCCCTGATATCCTCAAACTGCTCGCTGCCGATGAGCTCGCGGTGAAATCCGGGACCGTCAAAGTTGTAAACCGCGTCGATTTTTTCGCGGATGGAGCGCACGCAGTTCATCGCGGAATACAGCGCCAGATTTCCGCCCTTTGAGTGGCCGCCGAGCATAAACCGCGATCCGGTGTTTTGCGCCGCCTGTTCAAAATATTTCAGCGCCCTAAGCTGCGACGGCAGGGTGATCGAGGTGAACATATTGAAATCCTCCTGCCAGCCGATAAAGCTTGAATCGGTGCCGCGAAACGACACGAACCGAACGCCGTTTTCAAGGTCGAAAACAAGAGCCGCAAACTGCATTTTGCTGTCGTAATCAATGTTGTTGACATATCCCGAAGCACGGATGCTTTTAAATCGCGGGCATTTTGCAACCGCCTTCAAAAGCCGGGGATCCTGCTTCCATAGTATGTCGTCACGGCTTTCTACCGGCGAAAAAGCCAGCGCCGCGAATTCGAGGCTTACGCTTTGGTCAAAGCTTTCCGGCACAACGTGCTCGAACGGCAGATATGACAGCCGCGACAAAATCATCGCGTCAATATTGTTGAGGCTGTCCTGTGAAAAGCTAAGGTCGCCGCGCCACTTTAAATAATCAAAAATATCGCTCATAATGCCGTATCCTGTTAAAAACATCAGGCGCGCACAATGTACGCACCTGCATATTATTCGCTGCTTTTGTTGATAAGCCCGAGGCTCTGCTTCCAGAGCAGAATTCGCTCGACGCTTTCGTCGATCCTGTCCTCGGTGACCGTTCCGTTCTTTACCGCGTTAAGAACCGCCGTGTACTGGGTGTCAATGTCGGAACAGCAGAGCATATCGTTGCCGCTCTTAACGGCGAATACCGCCGAGGAGTCGGAGCCTGTGTACTGGGTGATCGCCTCCATGGCGAGGTCGTCGGTGATGATCACACCGCCAAAGCCGAGCTTGTCGCGGATATAGGTGTGAACCGCTGCCGAAAGCGAAGCCGGATAGTTTTGATCCATGCTGTTTACAATGTTATGCGAAACCATAATGCAGCCGGCGCCCGCGGCTATTCCCGTTTTAAAGGGCTGCATATCGGTTTTTTCAAGCTCGGAAAGCTCTCTTTCGTCAACCGCTATGCCGGTGTGGGTGTCAACGTTGTTGCCGTAGCCCGGGAAGTGCTTTAAAACCGAACCGACATGGTTGTTTTTAGCGATAGTAACCGACTTTTTAACAAAGCTGTTCACTTCGTCAACATTGTCGCTGAACGACCTGCTGTACATAAACGCCGAGGGGTCGGACACAATGTCGCACACCGGGGCGAGGTTAACGTTGATACCGAGGGAATAAAGCAGCTGCGCCTTGGAGGTTTCGGTGGTTTCGACCGCGTCCCAGCCGCCGTTGAGATAAATGTTTTTTGGCGAGTCAAACGCCGTGTCGCTGAGATACATATTGTCGCTGACGCGGACAACGTCTCCGCCTTCCTCGTCGGTGCCGATAAGCATCGGGATCTCAGCCGCGTCCTGATAGCTTTTAATGGTTGAAACCACGTCGTCCTTGGTTTTGTTGAAAAAGTCCTGGCCAAACAAAATGTAGCCGCCAAGGTGGTACTGCGAAACGTTTTCAACCGCGTTTACGTCGGGACAGCGCGCAAAAAACATTTGACCTACCTTTTCCTCGACCGACATTTGTTTCATCATTTCCTTAACCTTGTCAACCGGCGGAACCGTTGTGGGCTGTACGGTCGTTGTGGCTTCGGTGATAAGCGGTATTGATTCGCGCTTTTCATGCTGTGAACACGCGCACAGGGTGATCACGATGCACGCCGTAACCGCTAATGATAAAACAGCGTTTAATTTTGTTTTCATAATAACTCCTACTTTACAGTGATTTCACATTCGGCTTTTACGCCGCTGCACGCCTTGCAAATTACCTTTGCCGTTCCGCTGCCCCTCGCCTTTACCGTTCCGTCGGTGCTGACCGACACGACCGAGGGATTTGTGGATATAAAGCTGTTGCGGTAAGAAGCCTGTGTGCTCAAAAGAATTTCATAAAGCTTATGGGTTTCTCCGAGAGAAAGCTCAAGGCTTTTTTCACTTAAATATACGCAGGTCGGCGGGTTTTTAACATTCAGCCGGTACGAGCTGTAGCTTCCGTCGTCCGCCTCAACCTTTATGTAGGCGGTGCCCACGCCCTTGGTTTTGACCTTGCCGAATTTGTCGGTTTGGGCAACATCCGGCTCAGACGACGACCAGGTATAGTTCACAAAGTAGTTCAGGCCGCGGTAGGATGGGATCTGGTTGTAGCTCTCGCCCATCGCAAGGTCGATTTCCTTTGTGTTAAAGGTGATCGAGCTGTCCTTGACCGCAAGCTCGTTTAGCTTTTTGTCGATGACCGGACCGTAGACGTGGCTGTGGGAATAGGTTGTGGGATGAATTCCGTCGCCCTTTTTTGTTACTTCGTTGTAGGCAAAGTAATTGGTGGCTATTTCGTCGTTGAGGTCGCAGTAGTCGCACTCTTCGGAAATATCCACATAAGGGATATTCCACTTTTTAAGAGCCTTGCGGATAATCGACCAATATTCGTCCTGTTTGTCCTCGTTAACCATTCTGTGGCCGAGAACAAAAAGCTTATATGAGCTTTGATAATTCTTATTCAGAAAATAGCAGATGCTTTCAACAGCGCCGGCGGTGGTGTATTCGTCATATTTTCCTTTTTTGTCGGAATCCGCCGTCACCTTGCCCTTTTTTATCTCCCGGAAAAGGTCGTTGAAGCCGCCCTCAATAATAATCAGGTCGTACCTGCCCTTCATCGCCTTAACGCGTTCAAGAATGCTCTTGTCGTCGCCCTTTTTGTCCTTTTGCTTTGCAAGGGTGATCCCGCCCTGGGAATCGTTTTTAAGATTCATTCCGTACAAACCGGAAATATAGTTGGCGTAGGAATACAGGCTTTCGCCCATAATGTCGGTGCCTGAGCCCTTGCACACGCTGTCGCCCGCGCAGTAAAGCTTTTTGGCATAGTAAACGTTGGTTTTAGCGTAGTTTCCCGAGAACGGCAAAAGATCACGGTATGCGCACTTGCCCTCGAGGTACTCCATAATTTGCGAAATGTCGTCCTCGTCGGCTTCTCCGTTGCAGTTGATGTCCGCGCTCAGCTTTTGTTCCGCGGAAAGCTTTTGTGTCCCGTTAAAATAATTCCTTAAAAGAACGATATCCTTGTTATTGATGGTGCCGTCGCCGTTCAGATCGCCGAAGCTTATCTTCCCCTTGCTCTTAAAGTTGAGCATGCTGTCTTGAGCATAGGTCTGGGCGCAGGTGCCTTCATAGCCCGAAATAGTGAATTCGTTGTCGTTAAAATAATTTTGAAGGCTGATTTTTCGTTTTTCGGTAGTGTCGCTGATGTTGGTTTCGCTTGAAACACTGACGGCAAAGGCGTCGTTTTCGATATTGTAAACCGTCGGGGGAATGTCGACCTCGGCAAGTGAGATACAGTTGATGAACGCGCCGAATTTAATTTGCTGAACTCCGCTTTCAAGCTTCAGGCTCTTAAGGTTTGCACAGTCAAAAAACGCCCACCAGCCTATGATCTTGACCGAAGAAGGCACGGTAACCGATTCGACAAAGGAGCTGTAAAAGGTGCCGGCTCCGATTTCGGTTACTGTTCTGCCGTCAATCGAGGAAGGTATCTTCAGGTTTAATTCGTCGCCGAGGTATGACGTCAGCTTTGCGGTACCGTTGGGATTAACAACATATTCAAAGCCCTCGGCGGACGAGGTAAGGGTGTCGCCGTAAAGCGCCGAACCGCTTGCCGCGGGAACCGCCGAAAACAGCGCCGCGCACAGAATTTGTACTGTTAATAACAATGCTAAATATCTTTTCATAAACCCTCCGATTAAGAGTTTTTATATTTATACCGTTTTATTATACTATTTTTTATAGTTCTTTGTAAAGAGATTTGACGAATTTTTTCGCACCGAATCGAAATTATATACTCTAAAATAGCGGCAGCTGCCGCGAAAACCGCAAGACACCTGCCGCTTAATGATTTTTATATGATTTTGCCGCACAGCTCAGGCTGTGACCGCCCTGATAACCTCGTCGCGGTCAACGCCCAGAACAACCGAAAACTCCTCTGCCACCATTTTTTCGGCTTCCTTTAAAAAACGCTCGTCCGAAATATGCAGGTGCTTGCCGATAGCCTGCTGCTGTTTTTCATGGTCTGTTATGAGCCTGATCAGCGCCACAAGCTTTTCGCAGTCGGCTTCCGAAATAATACTTTTGAACTGTTCGCTGCGCTCGATTTTGTTGTCGTTCCAGCTGCCGGTTTGAGGAGGGTTTTCAATAATATCTTTGACTTTTTCGGGTGTTGAAATGTCGCGGATCTTGCTGAGCAGCGCCTCGTTTTCGGTCGGCACAAAAAGCGTAGATGTATTACTGCACAAAGGCTTGAGCACATAATACTCAATGCTTGCTCCTCCAATACGCTTTACGGTGACGTCCTCGACCGAACACACTCCGTTTGTACCGTACAGAACCTTTTTGCCTACGCTAAAATATTATGGACAGAAAAACAACCGAAGCGTGAACCTCGGTTGTTTAAGGGGGTATATTGGGTTATAGAAGGAATAAATCATTGAAAATTTACAAGGCATAAAAAAATATATTACTTACTCCTAAATTACCTAAAAACCATGCCGTGTAAATCATTTATTACAAATTTATTCTACACGATTTGCCATGAAAAATAAATTGCATTTGCAACGGAATCTCGTTTTTAAAATAAAAAATAGCGCTCCGTTTTTGTTGATTACTTACAACGCAAAAAGGGTTCGGAAGGACGCGGCAAGGCTGCCGCCTTGCAAGGACGACAACGCAGTATTGCGGAAAATAGACCGCAAAGATTGTCTACTTTTTATTAGGTATCAGTATTAGTATTAATTTATCACTCGCTGTCGGCGTCGGTGGGCTCTTTGCCCTTGCTTACATAAACGGTAATGCTCTTGCCCGACTCTACCGAGTCGCCTGCCTGACCGTCCTTGTAGCCGATAACCCTGCCTTCGGCGTACTTGTCGTTGTACTGGAACTCGGTCGTTGCCAAAAGTCCCTGCTTGGCGATCGCCGTTGCCGCCTCGTCAAGTGAAAGTCCCTCGATCTTGGGGAGCTCGCGCATCTGCTTGCCCTTGCTGACGGTAAGGCTGATGTAAACAGTGTCCTCCTGATCGAGCTTTGTGCCTGCCTCGGGATACTGAGACATTACGTTGCCCTCGGGAACATTGTCGCTGTATTCGTCGTTGATGCTGCGCATAAGCTTGATGTTGGGGTTGGTCTTTACCGCTTCCTCAGCCTCGGCAAAGGTCATGCCCGTAAGCTTGGGAATGGTAGCGCCTGTCCATTCGGTCGCCTTTGTTGCCGGCTCGGTGGCGTTTTGATTGCCGCCGAACATGGTTGCAAACGGGTTTGAATCCTGCATAAGCCAAATTACTCCGACCGTACCCAGAATAAGCACCGTAATAGCCGCCGCGATAATAGATATTGAAACGCCCGACATTCCGTTTTTGGTCTTTTTATTATCCTCGTCGCGCGCAAGGTTCATGCTTGCGGTGCGCGAAATTTCGTCCTGAATAGCCTTGGCGGTGTGTGCCACCGAAAGCTGCGAGCGAAGCTCGTCAAAGTCGGTGATACGGTTTTCACGCTCAACCTGCAGGCCGTTTGCCAAAGCCGAAACCACGTGGGGCGGAAGCTTTTTAACGGTGGTGGTGCTCATAAGCAGGCGGCTGTCCTTCAGGCGCTCGGGAGCCGCCTTGGGAAGATGCCCCGTGAGAGCATAAAACATTGTGGCGCAAAAGCCGTAAATATCGGTTATGTCGTCAAGCGGAAAATTGTTTTCGTACTGCTCGGGTGCCGCCGCGCCCTTAAAGAGCTGAGATTTCAAAGCCGTGCCGCGCTTGCGCTCGTTTTCGGAAGCAAAGCCCGAGATCTTGATTTTGCCCGAGGTGGTAATGTACATATTCTTCGGAGCGATCGCGTAGTGGCCTACTCCGCGCTTGTGAAGCGCCTCCAAAGCCGAAATAACGGGCATGAACAGCGGACGGGCAATGTCCCATTCAATGCTGCCGTTGCTGCGCTCGACATATTCGGCAAAGGGGATAAGGTCCTCGTTTTCCTCAATGACGTAAACGGTGTTGTTTTCCTCAAAAATATTATGAACGTCCATTAATGCCGAAAACTCTTTAAGCTCCGACAAAATGCGGTAATAATCAATAAAATCATCCTTGAGCTTGCTGAATACAAGCCTGTCCTCGTAGTTGACGCGTAATTCGGTTTGACCTTCCTCACGGTTAAAAAGACCCATCGGCAAAAATTCGCACACAATAACAACGTCGCCTGTCTGCTTGTCAAAGCTGAGGTAACGCGTGCTTTCGCCGTTTGTGTCAATACCGGCGCCCACTATGTATCTGTCAAAAAGCACTGTGCCATATGGCAAATAGGGTGCTGACTGCTGTTCAGAGCTGTCAAAGCCGCAGTGCGGGCATACCGTTTGGTCGCCGATTTCCTGCATACATCCCATACACAATGACATATTATATCACTCCAATATACTTCACGTTAAACACAAAGAATTTGTCTAAAAAGAATTATAGCACACATTTATAATTCGTTTCAAGATTTATAAGTGTCATTATAATTACAGTTTTGTTATTGATAACGATCCGCGCTAAAATTTGCACAACGCGGTCGTATCGCGGCGGTTTCGTTTTTGGTAAAACAGAATAACAGCCAAAATGGCTATACCTCCGCCAAATTTATCATAAGCAACAGCTTTCCCGAATTAACGGTGATTTTGCAGCCGTCATGAAAAACATTGGAAAGTCCTGTTGAGTTTTTGCTTTCAAATTTAAAATCCGTTACCGGATACTCGGCGTTTTGCACGCTCGCCGACGCGCAGGCGCACCCGAACGGAAACAACGAAAAGGTTTTTCCGCCGTAGCCGTCAAATATATAAGCACCCTTTTTAAGAAGAAGGATCTTCTCCTTTTCCGACGCCAGACACGCCCTTACCCCGCTGCTCGAAAGGTATTCAAGCAGGCAAAGGTTTGCATAGCTGTGGTCAAGCCTTCCGCCGATCGCCCCGAGCACGTCGATCTCGCGGCAGCCGCGGTTCACGGCATAGCGCGCGCACACAAAGGTGTCGGTGTCGTCCTTGCGCACGTTAAGGCGCACGGTTTCTACTCCCCGGGGAAGCTCGCCCGAAAACGAATCGAAATCGCCCACGATAAGGTCGGGCTTGATCCCTGCATCCCTGGCGTACCTGTAACCGCTGTCGGCGCAGATCACCCAGTCGCCGGGCTGAACTGCTGATTTTATAAAGCTTATGTCGGCGTCGGGCGAACCGGCAATTATTACACACCTCATGGCTGCACCTGCTTTTTTAGCTGCCAAGGCTTGATATCCTTGACCTCGTTGTACATGGCGACATAGCTTTGGTGGCGTGTCGGCTCGATCTCGCCGTCCTCAAGCGCCTGCAAAACCCTGCAGCCCTTTTCGCAAAGGTGGGCGCAGGAATTGAAGCGGCATTGACCGAGGTAGGGCTCAAATTCCGGGAAGCAGTATTGAAGGCGATCCTTGTCGATCATTTCGTAATGCTGCAAGTCCACGGTGGAAAAGCCCGGGGTGTCGGCAACAAAGCAGCCCCCGGCTTCAAACAACTCCACGACTACTCTTGTTGTGTGCCGTCCCCTGCCGAGCTTTTCGCTGACGTCGCCCGTAGCCAGCTCAAGCGAGGGAAAAAGCATATTGAGCAGGGTGGATTTTCCCACGCCGCTGTTGCCCGTAAACGCCGCTTCCTTGCCCTTGAGGTAGTTCAGCAAACGGTCTGCCTCGGCTTTGTCGCCGGGCGAGCACTGAAACACTTCAATTCCCGCACGGCGGTAAATTCCGGCAACGCTGTCGCCGTTTTCGATGTCGTTTTTCGAGATAACGACGACAGGCGTAATATTATTGTTTACAGCCGCCGCGGTCATTTTGTCAATAACCGTAAGGTTCGGCTTGGGATCTACTGTTGAACACACGATCAAAAGTGTGTCGATATTCGCAAGCGCGGGGCGTTTAAGCTTGTTTTTTCGCGGCAGGATCTCCTCGATCGCGCAGTAACCGTCGTCGGGAACCGATATTACCACCCTGTCGCCGGCAACCGGTGAATTGCCTTTTTTTCTGAAGCTGCCCCTCGCCTTGCATTCATACTCTTTTTGTCCGCAGCGGACATAGTAAAACCCGCCGATAGACTTCATTATTATTCCGTTAAGCTTCATTATCAATATTCAGGTACAATATTGGGATCATAATAGGTAACCGGCGCGTCTGTCGGAACTTCATAATCTGTGGGCGGCACATAAGGAGCCTCGGTAACGGGCTCGGTTACGGGCTCGGTGGGAACTGCCGTGGTGGGAGCAACATACTCGTGAACCACGGTGTTGGTGATCTCTCCCTTTGAGAAGTCAACGGTGTATTCGCGGTAGGTTTGGTCGTTAAGACTGATAACTACGGTTGAGGTTCCGTGGCCTTCAAGCGAAACTGTTACCGAACCGGTGATTGACGGAACGACCTGCTTGCTCTGTTCGGAGTCAACAACGCCGTCAACCGTTACGGTCATGTTGAGGGTATCGGTCACAGCCGACGGAAGGTCAACAACCAGATCGACCTTGTGCTTGTCGCCTACGCCCGAGCTGACGGTAAGTGTAACGACCGTTCCCTTTTCAACCTTACCGTAAGGCAGCGGAGAGGAACACAGCACGGTGTTTTCGGGTTCCTTGCTTTCGTCGTCCATAACGGTTTCAACGGTAAGCCCAAGATTTTCAAGCTCTCCGCGGGCTTCGTCAAGCGTTTTGCCCAAAACGCCGGGGATCGTTACGTTTTCGGTGCGGCTGCCCTTGGCTATATAAACATAAACCGTGGAGCCTATTGTCGATTTTACGCCTGCCGTGGGGAAGGTGTCGATGGTGTAGTCCTTTTTGGTCTTGGTGTTTTCAACATAAACGACCTGCGGAACAAAGTTTTTGTCCTTTAACGCTTCAACCGCCTGTTTTTCGGTGTAGCTGACAACAAACGGGATTTGTGCTTCTGTGTCGGTGCCGTTAACGGTCAGCTCGATCTTGGAACCGGTTTTGATCTTCATTGAACCGGGTTCGGGATCCTGCGCCAAAATAACGCCGATCTCCTGTGATTCGTCAAACTTGCTCTTGATTTCGAACTGGAAGTTGTCGGGGTTGTTTTCCTTTGCCGCAACAAGTGTTTTGCCCACAAGATTCGGCACGTCAACGTCCTTGCTCTGTGACGAGGTAAAGCCTCTTACCGCGGCGATCGCGAAGAACACCGCGCACACAACAAGCGCCGCGATAAGCACGCCCTTAACGGCATGGAACACCGGGCTGTGCTCTTTAACATAAGAATCGTCGTCGGGCGTATCGTTCTGATCTGCCTTTGTGTCGTCCTTAAGTCTTTTGGGCTCCTTTTTCTTTAAGTCGTCCATGTGTTTTGTGGGCTGGTTGTCCACAAACGAATTGTTGTAATCGAACACGATGGAAGGATTAAGGCGGAAGCGCTCGATGTCGCTTAACATTTCCGCCGCCGAGGTGTAACGGTTCTCGGGCTGTTTTTCCATTGCGTGCATGGTGATTTGTTCAAGTCCCGCGGGGATCGACGGATTGACCTCGCGCGGGCGCTTGGGGGTGGACTGCAGCTGCATAAGCGCCACGGTAACGGCGGAATCGCCGTCAAACGGAAGGGTGCCGGTAAGCATTTCGTAAAGCATTACGCCCACCGAATAGATGTCGGTCTTGCCGTCGGTGGAATCTCCCCTTGCCTGCTCGGGCGCAATGTAGTGGACCGAGCCGATCGCCTGGTCGGTCATGGTGCGCGTAGCCTTGTCCGAAAAACGCGCGATACCAAAGTCGGTAACCTTGATAGTGCCGTCCTGGAGCAGCATAATGTTCTGGGGCTTGATATCGCGGTGAACGATACCGCACTCGTGAGCGTGCTGCAAAGCCCTTAAAACCTGGATCGTAAGGTGAAGCACATCCTTCCACTCGATAATGCCCTGCTGGGCAATGTACTCCTTGAGCGTTATGCCGTCGATGTACTCCATTACGATATATTGAATCATGTCGCCGAAGCTTACGTCGTACACCTTAACGATATTCGGGTGCGACAGCATGGCGATCGCCTTGGATTCGTTTTTAAAGCGGCGTATAAATTCCTCGTTGTTAAGGAATTCGTCCTTCAAAATTTTAATTGCGACCTCGCGGTCGTCGAGCGTGTCGGTGCAGCGATAAACATTGGCCATGCCGCCCACGCCGATAAGCTCGTGGATCTCATAGCGGCCGTCAAGCCTTTTTCCGATATATTTATCCATAGTTAACACTCCTCTCAGTAAATCACGGTTGCCGTAATATTATCGGTTCCGCCGTCCTGCTTTGCCGTGTCGACAAGCAGGTTAACAAGACCTTCTCCGCGGTTTTCATGACAAATTTTAACCATTTGTCCTGTGCTGACGTGATTTGAAAGACCGTCGGTGCAAATCAAAATAACGTCGCCGTAAATAAAGTTTGCCTCGATGTAGTCAAGCCTTACCGAGGGCTTGATGCCCAGCGCACGGGTAATGAAGTTTTTGTTCGGGTGGTGCTGAGCCTGTTCATATGTAAGCTCGCCGCGGCGTACCATTTCCTGAACGACCGAATGGTCCTCGGTAAGCTGTTTTATTTTGCCGCCGCGTATGGCGTAGGTACGGCTGTCGCCCACATGCACAACGTGAACCGTGCTGTCCTTGACAAAAACAAACTCGCAGGTCGTGCCCATTCCGGCAAGCGAGGCGTCCTCGCACGCAAGCTCAAAAACCTTAATGTTGGCGTTCACAACGATTTCCGCCATAAGCTCGCCGATTTGCTCCTTTGTCATGTCGTCCTTGTACAGGTCGGTAATCTTGGTGCTGATATAATCAGCAGCCGTTGCGCTGGCGATGTTGCCGCCGTTAGCGCCGCCCATTCCGTCGCAGACTACCGCCCACGCGCAGCTTGGGGAAATAACTCCGAAGCGGAAGTCGTCCTGGTTTTGCGCTCTGACTAAGCCCACATCGCTTTTGCTGAATACTTCCAAGTTATTTGCCTCCTTCTTTGATATGTTTACGTTTAAGCTGGCCGCAGGAAGCG
Organism: uncultured Ruminococcus sp.; assembly: GCA_902792105.1. Classification (GTDB taxonomy): domain Bacteria; phylum Bacillota; class Clostridia; order Oscillospirales; family Acutalibacteraceae; genus Ruminococcoides. The sequence continues at coordinate 10,796 of CADAYK010000042.1, read as the reverse complement.
TTGATGTCGCTGCCAAGCGTCCGCCTTACGGTTGCCGCGATTCCCTTCGCGGTCAGTATATTAACAAAAGACTGCTGTCTTTGAATATTGCTTTTTCGGTATCCCGTGCCCTCAACGGTGTTCACGGGAATCAAATTTACGTGGCAGTTCATGCCTTCAAGCCTTGAAGCAAGCTCGCGCGCGTTTTCGTCGCTGTCGTTCACTCCGCTTATCATCGAGTATTCAAAGGTCACGCGCCTGCCCGTGGCGTCAAAGTAATCGCGGCACGCCTTTAAAAGCTCTTCCATCGGGTAAGCCTTGGCGACCGGCATTGTTTTGACGCGTATTTCGTCGTTGGGCGCGTGAAGCGACACCGCGAGGTTGATTTGAAGCTTACGCGAGGCAAGCTCATAAATTTTCGGCACTATGCCGCAGGTTGACAGCGTTATGTGCCGCGCGCCGATGTGCAGGCCTTTTTCCTCGCCGCACAGCTCAATGAACCTGAGCACATTGCCGAGGTTGTCGAGCGGCTCGCCCATTCCCATGAGCACCACGTTTGAGATCCTAACGTTAAGATCCCTTTGCGCCGCTTCGATTTGCGCGAGCATTTCGGACGCGGTAAGGTCGCGCGAAAAGCCGCTTTTTCCCGTTGCGCAAAAGGTGCACCCCATTTTGCAGCCGACCTGAGTTGAAATGCACATTGAAACGCCGTGATGATAGCTCATTACGACCGCTTCGATAAACTCTCCGTCGTTTAACGAAAAAAGGTACTTCACTGTTTTATCATACCTTGAAATCAGCTTTTTTTCAATAGTTGCAACAGAAATGTAATATCTTGTGTCCAAAAATTGTCGCAAACCGCCCGGAATATTTTTCATTTGGTCAAATGACGTTACTCCCTTAAGCAGCCATTCGCGCGTTTGCTTTGCCCTGAACCTTTGCCAGCCGTTTTTTTCAAGCTCCTGCTCAAGCTCGGGCAGAGTCATGCTTTTTATATCGAGCTTTTCAGTCATCGGCTGCCGTCCTTTCAAACACCGCCGTGTAAAAACCGTCGCAGCCGGCTGTGTGCGGCATCAGCGTAATTTCATATTCCTTCTCGTCGACCGCCCGGGAAATCCCCTCGGGCAGCTTTAGCGGCACGCCGCGAAAGCACGGGTGTTCCCTTAAAAACCGCGCCGCGTTTTCGTTGTTTTCGGCGGGATTCAGCGTGCAGGTGGAGTACACCAGCCTTCCGCCGACTTCGAGGTTTTTCGCGCTTTGGCAAAGAATTTTGTACTGCAGCGCGGGCAGGTCGTTGTCGATCAGGTCGCTTTTACAGCGGATCTCGGGCTTGCGTGACAGTATTCCCAAGCCGCTGCACGGAACGTCGCAAAGTATTTTGCCGGCGCGTGGCAGGTTAACGTCCGCCGCTGCCGCGTCGCGCCTGACCTCGGAAATAATGTCAATGCCCAGCCTGCGCGCGTTGGCTTTTATAAGCCTTAGCTTGTGGTCGTATAAATCGCAGGCGAAAATCCTGCCGCGGTTATTCATATACTGCGCCGCCGTTGCCGCCTTGCCTCCGGGCGCGGAGCAAACGTCGAGCAGCACGTCGCGCGGCTTGGGATCGAGAAAGCTTACGCAAAGCTGTGATGACAGATCCTGAATATGGAAAAGTCCTTCGCGGTAACAGCCGAGCTTTTCGATCGAGCCCGTGCGGCTGAGCACAAGCGCGTTTTCAAGCACATTGGATATTTCGCACTCAACGCCCTGTTCGCCGAGCTTTACGGCAAGCTCCTCCGCGGTGGTTTTCAGCGTGTTTACGCGCGCGAAAATCCGCGGTCTGCCGCTTAACGCTTCAAGCAGCTTTTCGGCGTTTTCTTCGCCGTAAGATTTTTGCCAAAGGCGCACAAGCTCCTGAGGCGCGGAATATTTTACGCTCAGGCAATAGATTTTGTCGTCGGTTTGCGGAAGCGCAAGCCTTGGCTCGGCGCGGGTAACGCTGCGCAAAACGCCGTTTATAAAGCCCGCGCTTTTATTCAGCCTGTGCTTTTTGGCAAGGTTGACGCTTTCGTTAACCGCAGCGCTGTCGGGCACCCTGTCCATGTACACAAGCTGGTATATCCCCATGCGGAGGATAAGCTTTGTTTTGGTTTCAATTTTCCTTAAAGGAATTTTAGAATGTTGCTTTATTATGTAGTCAAGCGTGATCTGCCGTTCGAGCACGCCGTAGACGAGCGCGGACACAAAGGCGCTGTCAACGCCGCCGATACCGCTTTCGCGGACAGCGTTGTTTAGCGCGATGTTTGAATACGCCTTGTCGTTTTCGATTTTAAGAAGCACCTGCAGCGCGATGTTTCTCGGATTTGCCATTAAAAACTCAGACCTTTAAGGGCACCTCTGAAAATATTCCGTTGTGCAGAGGCGCGAATATTTTATAGTAGATTATTGTCAGAACGACGCAGTCATACTGACGTATAACAAGAAATTTTGGCAAGAAAATGCCGTGAAGGGTTTGTGCCTGCGGGCAGCCGTATAGAGGCGCCCCTAAACTGTTTCGCCTTTTTCAAGCCTGTGCCCTGCGGCAAAGGCTTCGGCGGTCATCTTCTTTTTTCCCTCGGGCTGCAGCTCCAGCAGCTCTACCGAGCCTTGGGCGCAGGCGATAACAAGCGGCTTTACGCTTAAGATCTCGCCGGGCTTTCCGCTTTTTGAGCACAGCCTTGACTTGTGTATCTTTACTGTTTTTCCGTTGATTTTTGCCGTGGCGACAGGCCACGAATAAAGTCCGCGGATTTGGTTGTGAACCTCCTCGGCGGTTTTTGTGAAATCAACGGGGCACAGGCTTTTGTCGATTTTTGAGGTGTGGGTTGCAAGACTCTCGTCCTGCTTTTTCGGGGTGACTTCGTTTTTCTCGAGCGCGTCAAGAGTTTCCTCGATAAGCTCGCCGCCGAGCACCGACAGCCTGTCAAACAGCTCTGCCGAGGTTTCGTTTATGCCTATTGCGGTTTCCTTAGCAAGAAGAATGTCGCCCGTGTCGAGCCCTTCATCCATCAGCATTGTTGTAACTCCGGTAACCCTGTCGCCGTTTAAAACCGCCTGCTGGATCGGAGCCGCTCCGCGGTATTTCGGCAGCAGCGAGCCGTGAATATTGACACAGCCGTAGCGCGGCAGCCTGAGCACACGCCCGGGAAGGATAAGCCCGTAAGCCGCAACTACGATAACGTCGGGGCTGAGCTGTTCAAGCAGGGCGTAAGCCTCTTCGGTTTTCATTGAAGGCGGCTGAAAAACAGGAATATCAAGCCTTTGCGCGCAAACCTTAACGTCGGGCGGAGTCAAAATCTGCTTTCTTCCGACGGGCTTGTCGGGACGGGTAAACACCGCCGCCACAGTGTGCTTTGGGCTTTTCGCAAGCCTTTCAAGCGCGGGCACCGCAAAATCGGGAGTGCCCATGTAAACTATCTTCATAAACTCACCTTACTTTGAAGCTTCGATTTCCTCGGGGAGCAGCATGCGTTCGCAAATGCTCTTGAAAACTATGCCGTCAAGGTGGTCAAGCTCGTGACAAAACGCGCGCGCCAAAAGCTCCTTGCCCTCAACGGTGAATTCCTCACCGCTGCGGTTCTGAGCCTTTACCTTAACATAATTGGGGCGCTTGACAATGCCCCACTGACCGGGGAACGAAAGACAGCCCTCGCTGCCCTCCTGTTCGCCGCTGAACGCGATAATTTTGGGATTGACAAGCTCGATCAAGCCCTCGCCCACGTCGATAACCACAACGCGGCGCAAAATCCCCACCTGGGGAGCGGCAAGTCCCACGCCGTTGGCAGCGCGCATGGTTTCCGCCATGTCGTCGAGCAAGACCGCAAGCTTTTTGTCAAACTTTTGAACGGGACGGCATTTTTTATTCAGGATCTCGTCGCCCTCTTTTACTATATTTCTTAATGCCATGTTATCATCTTCCTTAGCATATCAGCGCGTTCATGTCCGCGTAGACTGTCACCGCCGAAAACTCGCGGCGGACATAAAAGCCCTTGAGCGCCTTTGCGAGCAGTTCGCGGAACGAACGGATATTTTTGCATTTTATTATAAGCTTATACCTGTATTTGTTGCTGACCTTTACCACCGACGCCGGGGAAGGTCCGAGGATGCGCAGCGGAAGCCCCCGGTAGTTTTTTTCCGCCTCGGCTGCAAAAGCCTTTAAAAACTCATTTGCCGCCTTAAGCGTAAGAGCCCTGTTTTCCCCTGCAAAGCCCACAAGACAAATATCCGCGAACGGCGGATAAAGCATTGCCTCGCGCACCTTGATCTCGGTGTTGAAAAAGCTTTGGTAGTCCTGCTTTGCCGCCATCGAGATAATAAGATTGTCGGGCGTAAAGGTTTGGATCACCGCGATTCCCTTTTCCCTGCCGCGTCCGCTTCTGCCCACGACCTGAGTCAGCAGCGAAAACGTGCGTTCATAGCTGCGGTAGTCGTCGGAATAAAGCGCGCGGTCGGTGTTTAAAACTCCCACAAGCGTAACGTTAGGAAAGTCAAGTCCCTTTGCCACCATTTGGGTGCCCACGAGAATATCGTATTCGCCGTTGGAAAACGCGGTTATCATCTTTTCATATGATGATTTTGACGACGCCGCGTCGGTGTCCATACGCAAGATCCTCGCTTCGGGAAAAAGCTCCGAAATATCCTGCTCAGCCTTTTGCGTGCCTGTTCCCCCAAGCCTTAGCGAACGGCTGCGGCAGGTGGGGCATTCGCCCTTAAACGGCACCGAATAACCGCAGTAGTGGCACATCAGGCGGTTGTTGCGGCTGTGGTAGGTCAGTGAAATCGAACAGTTCGGACAGGTTACGGCGTCGCCGCAAAACGAACAGGTCACAAACGAATTGTGTCCCCTGCGGTTTAAAAGCAAAATGCTCTGCCTGCCGTGTTCAAGGTTGTATTCTATATTCTGCAGCAGCACGTCGGAAAACCCCGACTTGTTGCCGTTTTGGATCTCAAGATTCATGTCGGCGGTTATTACCTCGGGCAGAACCGCCGTTCCGTAGCGCTTAGTGAGCGTGTTCAGCGAAAAACGCCCGGTCAGCGCATGATAGTAGGTTTCCACGCTCGGAGTTGCCGAGCTTAAAACCAAAAGTCCGTTGTTTTGAGCGCAGCGGAACATCGAAATTTCGCGCGCGTGGTACCTCGGCGAGCTTTCGGATTTGTAACTGTACTCCTGCTCCTCGTCCATGATTATCAGCCCCGGGTTTTCAAACGGAGCAAAAACCGCGCTGCGCGTTCCTATAACGATTTGCGCAAGCCCCTTTTTTACGCGCTTGTATTCGTCAAGCCTTTCGCCGAGCGACAGCGCGCTGTGGAACACTGCGATTTTTTCGCCGAAGCGTTTGGAAAACTGGGAAACGAACTGCGGAGTCAGCGAAATTTCCGGAACCATTACGATAATTCCCCTGCCGTCGCCGATCACGCGCTCGATCAGCTTAATAAACACGCTGGTTTTGCCCGAGCCGGTCACGCCGTAAAGCAGGCTTACGTGAGGCTTTGCGTCGAGGTATTCCTCATAAAGCCTGTCGCAGGCGCCCTGCTGTTCGCTGTTAAGCGTCAAGGCGGGCACGTTTTCGTCCGCTGTGCGGCTGTCGATGCGGAAAACCTCCTCGTCAAAAAAGTAAATAAGTCCTTTTTTGAAGAGCGTGTCAATAACCGAAGCCGAAACGCCTGTAAAATAGCGGATCTCCTTGATCGAAACCGCGCCGCTGAGCTTGATTATCTCAAGCACGTTTTTTTGTTTTTCGGTCAGCTTCACCGACGAATAATCGACGTCCGGCGCAAGCGCCGCCATCTTGGTGACCGCGTCGTTTACGCGCCTGAAAGCCTCGTCGGACTTGTAAAGCAAGCCCTTTTCAACCATACTTTCGGGCAGGCGGCTGTCGGAAAGACCGAAATCATCGAGGATCTTTTCAAGCTTTACCGCTCCCCTTTTTGAGTGAAGATAATCGTAAAGCCGCTGCTCGTCGCCGCTAAGCTCCACATCAAGATCGGAGGCTTTTATTCCGTAAACCGTGGTTACCTTGTAGTTTATTCCCGCGGGCAGCATGGTTTTTACCGCCTCATAGGTTGTGCAAAAGCAGTGCTCCTTCATAAACCTTGCCGTCGCCAAAAGCTCGGGCGTCAGCACGGGTTCCTCGTCAAGCACGGTTATAATTTCTTTTAAAGAATTATCCGCGCGGTCATAATCGGTTAATACCTCGGTGATTATTCCCTGCCGGCGGCGGTTGCCGCGTCCGAAGGGCACAAGCACGCGCGAGCCGGGGACACAGTTTTTTTCAAGCTGCCCGGGCACGGCGTAGTCAAAATCTTTGTCAAAGGAGTAGGCTGTATTTTCAAGCGCGACTCTAACGACAAAATCAGCCCTCATCGTCGGGCTCTAAAAGGTTGATTTCGTGATTTTTGATTTCATCAATAGCGAGAAGCACGGGCTTATCCTCGGTAACGGTGCCCTCGTCCTCAAATTTCTGGGTGATCTGTCTTGCTCTTTTTGACACGCCCACAACAAGCGCATACTTACTCTGCTTGCCCTCAAACAACTCGTCAACATTTACCTTACGCATAATTACTCTCCTTTAATAATATTCAAAACCTCATCAACGGCGGTTTGCAAATCGTCGTTAACAACGTTGAATTTGTACCTGTCTTTATACTCCATTTCCTCTTTTGCCTGTTCAAGGCGTTTAAGAATGGTTTCCTCATCCTCTGTTCCGCGGCTGCGAAGCCTTCTTTCAAGCTCGCCGAGCGACGGCGGAACAATAAAGATACTCAGGATATCGGGATATTTTTCCATAACCTGCAAAGCGCCCTTGACCTCAATTTCAAGGAACACGTCAAAGCCCGCGTCGAGCATATCCTCAACCTGTTTTTTCGGCGTTCCGTAATAATTTCCGCAATAGCGCGCGTACTCAAGATAACCGTCAAGGTCAATAAGCCTTTCAAACTCCTCGGGCGTGACAAAGTTGTAGTGAACTCCGTCAATTTCGCCCTCGCGCGGAGCGCGCGTGGTGTTCGACACCGAAAGCCTTACGTTTGGGTTGCGTTCCTTAACTCCGGAAAAAACCGTGCCCTTTCCAACGCCCGAAGCGCCCGAATAAAGCACCAGCTTGCCTTTTTTACTGCTCATCTGTTTCCCCGCTTTCCTCGGCTCTGTTTTGGATAGTCTCGCACGACACGGCGGACAGCACCACATGGTTGCTCGAATTGATCAGCACCGATTTGCATTTGCGTCCGCAGGTTGCGTCAATAAGCAGTCCGTTTGCCTTTGCCTCCTGAACGATGCGCTTTACCGGCGCGGAATCGGGAGCGACAACCGCCACAAGCTTGCCGGCGCTTACAAGGTTTCCAAAGCCTATATTAATTAGTTTCATTTTTCCTCCGCAGTTTACTCTATGTTCTGTACCTGCTCGCGGATCTTTTCGATCTCGCCCTTGATGTCAACCACCCTGTGGGCAAGCTCCGCGTCCTGAACCTTTGAACCAATGGTGTTTGCCTCGCGGTTCATCTCCTGAATGATGAAGTCGATTTTTCTTCCCACGGGGATATCGAGCTCCAAAAACGAATTCAGCTGTTCAAAGTGGCTTCTCAGCCTTACTGTTTCCTCGGCTACCGCGACCTTGTCCGAGAACACGGCCACCTCGGTGAGCACCCTTTGCTCGTCGATCTCAACGTTGAGTCCCTCAAGCGTCTGGCGGATCCTGTCAAGCAGGCGGTTTTCATATTCCGCGACGGTCTGCGGCGAGCGCTCCTCGATCTGCGACACAATATCAAGGATCACCGCGGCGCGGCTGAGGATGTCCGCCTTCATCTTTTCGCCCTCGCGTTCGCGCATTTCGATAAACGACGTCAGCGCAATGTCCGCAACAGACAGCACGTCGGCGGTGATTTTTTCCTCGTCCTCGGGGGTTTTATGAACGGTGAAAACATCGGGGAACCTCGATATTGAAACAACCGTAGCGTCGTTTTCTATCCCGTAGGTCTCGGAGATCTCGCTCATCGCCTTCAGGTAACCCGAAACAAGGCTGTGGTTGACGCTTACCTCGGCAGGCGTGTCGTCCGCGGCGCCGATGCTTACGAACACATCGATTTTTCCTCTTGCCACTCTTTCGTTTACAAAGCCCTTAAGCTTGTCGTCAAGGAAGCTGTAACCGCGCGGTGTGCGGCACGAAAACTCAAAATAGCGGTGGTTAACGCTTTTGATTTCAACGGTTATCGCCCTGCCGTCGATCTCGGTTTCGCATCGTCCGAAGCCGGTCATAGACCTTATCATAATTATCAGTCCTTTGTAAAAATCTTTATATAGAAGTATTATAGCACCAACGGATAAATTTTACAATGGATTTATTACAATATTGTAATATTTATTTTACGGTTGATTTATTCAAAAAAATATAGTATTATATAAAATGATATTTCTTAGAAGATTAAGGAGGAATCCGTATTGGAAGATAATGAAAAGTTAGTTGTTTCGCCCGGCGAGGCAACCGAGGAATTTAAGGAATCCGCAGCTCCCGAAGCCGCCGAAGCGGCAAACGAGGAAGTTGAGGAAACCGCAGCCCCCGAAGGCGCCGAGGCGGCAACCGAAGAAATTGAGGGAGCCGAGGCGCCCAAAGACTATTCCTTTGAGAATTTTGAGGAATCCGAAGCAACACCGTCCTCTGACAGCAACGGCATTTCGGACGATTTAAGGGAGCTTCAAAACTCTGCGGCAAACATTAAGCCCGTCAAGAAAAAGAGCAAGCTCATGGCTCCCATTATTATCAGCGTGGCAATTGTTGCCGTTGCCGCAATTGCGGCTCTCGTGATGATGCTGTTCTTCAACAAGAACATTGACGGCAGCTGGTATTACGAACAGGAGGTTCCGACAGGCTACGCCGAGTCCTCAGCCGACGAACCGCCTACAGTCAAGATCGGTTATTACTTTGTTTTTGAAGGCAACAACAAGCTCACGGTTAAAAGCGGCAGCACATCCGGCTCGGGCACATACACCTTCCGCACCGGAAGCGTTGAGGGCGAACCCATCGGCGAACCCGTTGTTGACCTTAACTTCATCGACCCGCTGTCAAACCAGCCGATCACCCAAACCTTCAAGGCAGAAATCAGCGGCAACGCGTTCACGGGCAAAAAGCTTAAGCTTACCTCGCTTACCAACAATGAGTTTTCCCTGAATCTCGAAAGCAAAAACTACGAAAAGCCCGAGCTTAAGCTTGAAGGCGACTTTGTTGCCGACAAGGAAACCGAGGGCAAGTGGATCACAGTTCAAAACGGCTACGGCGTGACCTACACCATGAGCTACGAGTTCAAGAGCGACGGCACCGTTTCGATCGTAACCGTTCAGAAAATTTCATCCGCAATGAGCGGTTCGGGCAAGGACATTGAATACACCGTAACAATAGACGGCGTTTACACCTGCAACAAGGGCAAGTTTGAGATCACCTATAACATGGGCGGCGAAAATCAAAAGGCAGAGTTACCCTATGCCGTTAAGGAAAAGGGCAACATGCTAACGATCTCGGCAGCTCAGGATATCGACTACTACAAGGTTGGCTCGGCAAGCGCCGACGAAATCCTCAATCCTCTGGCGACAACTGCTCCCGCGGTTGAAGAAGCTCCGAAGCAGGTTCAAGAACAGGCAACAACCAAAGCAAAATAAAATCACCGTAAAGGGCGTACCTCAGGGTGCGTCCTTTTTTGTGCGGGTAATAAACGAGTTATTATATGATAAATTAAGGCAATACCGCATAATTCAGGTGTGCGGATTGCGCAGCAAGATTTTTCGTCAGATTGTACAAATAGAGGTAAGGCTGTCGCCTTGCCGAGATTTTTTGGGCAAGCTGACGGAATAATATTCAAGCAAGCCGTGCGCTTTGAATTGTGCGGTGTTGCCTTAATAATATACCATCCTTGTTTTTTCCGGGAGCAGCATAACGGAATCCGAAAGGTTACGAATTTGTAACTTTTGTTTACTGTACAACGCTGTTGTGATATAATTATGCAGTATAGAATTCAAAAAAGGGATGATTTAATGTCAGGACATAACAAATGGAGCACCATTAAGCAGAAAAAAGGCAAAAACGACGCGGCTCGCGCAAAGGTATTCACCAAAATCGGCAGAGAGCTGATCGTTGCCATCAAGACAGGCGGCAGCGCCGACCCCAACGTTAACTCAAAGCTCAGGGACACGATCGCCAAGGCAAAGGCAGCGAACGTGCCCAACGACAATATTGAACGCATCATCAAAAAAGCAGCCAACGACACCGACTCCGCAAACTACGAGGCAGTAACCTATGAGGGCTACGGTCCCAGCGGCGTTGCGGTAATTGTTGAGGCTCTCACCGACAACCGCAACCGCACAGCGGGCGAGGTAAGACACTACTTCGACAAGTTCGGCGGCAACATGGGCACCCAGGGCTGCGTAAGCTTTATGTTCTCACAAAAGGGCGTGCTTATCATTGAGCGCGAGGATCTTGAAAAGGACGAGGACACCGTAATGACCGACGCGCTCGAGTGCGGAGCCTCCGACTTTGAGGCGGACGACGACATCTTTACAGTCTACACCGAGCCCGACGATTTCAGCGCGGTTCGCGACGACCTTGAAAAACTCGGCTACACCTTCGCTTCCGCGGAGCTTGAAATGGTGCCCGACACCTACACCAAGCTCGAGGACGAGGAAACCGCCACAAAAATGCAGAAGATGCTCGATATGTTCGAGGACAACGACGATATCCAAAACGTCTGGCACAACTGGGACGAGTAACTCGTCTTTTAGCGCGCCTTTGGCAACGTTTAATTTAATACAAAGATAG
>CADAYK010000041.1 GCA_902792105.1 uncultured Ruminococcus sp. | reverse complement strand
CGAATATATTCGTTAAATTCATTCACTGTGATTACCTCCGCAAATTCTGATTTATCTTGCTATATATAATTATATCATTTCAGCCTGATTTTGTCTATACGTCAAATAAAAAAAGACCTTGATGAAAACAAATCCATCAAGGTCAAATTCATTAAAATATGCGATTGATTTTACTCTGCACAACTTTCTGCACCGTTTGTCATAACCGGCGCAAACCGACAAAAAGGCAATTTATACTAAAACCTTATTCATAGTAAACAAATAAAAGTAAACATTATCGTTTGCTATTCACTTGTTTGTAAGATTTATTCATCACTCTCTTACATATCTTCTTTTGTTCATCTTCATTACCATCAAATCCAACAAAAAGAAATTGAGTTAATTCATCAGGACTAAACATTCCTGTATCTTTTTGTTTTAATAATACATCTAAAATAAATTGCTTAAACTGGTTAGAATCAAACTCACATTCGTTACACATCCTCATTAGTCGCTCAGAAACAAAAGGATAAATTTCAATCTTCATTTCATCAAATAAAAACTCTACAGCATATTTACTTTTCATATCATTTCTATATATTAACAAAACACTTAGTGAGACTTTGAAGTTTACAATATAGTTTATATACTCAACGTACATTCTTAGTGCATCTTTATAATTCTTTTCTTCTTCAAGAAATAATGCTTTTATTTCAAGCAAAGCGCAAAAATCATTAAACTTACCAGTTTTAAAAGCATTACTATAATATTCAATAGTTTTTCTATTTAATTCTCCCCATATTACATCTCGTACTCTTCCATTAACATTTGCAGTAAAAAGTTTTGATAAATAGTTAAGATCCATACCAATATTATCTAGGTAATATTCGTGTTTTTCCATATAATAATCTACGTAAGGATACTTCTTAAGAAGTTCTTCTCCTGCTTCTGTTTTTCTCCAATGCCTTTCTGAAATATATTTTTCAATCTCGTCTTCAGAAACATTATCAATAATCCTTTTACAAATCTCCGCTTTTTTCCCAGAAGTTTTTATATCAAATGTTTTTGCAATTTCTTTCAAATCGACAAGTTTTAAATAACCTATCGATTCTTTTGAACTATCTATTCTAATATATCCTTGATGTTCTAGTTTTTTTAATCTTTCGTTTAAAAATGATATGCCATATTTATTATAGTAATACTCAGATTTTCCATAGTCACCAACAATAATCCTGTCACACAAATAAACAAGTAAAATATCCTTGATGTCAAAGGAAGTATTCTTGTATTGATTACTATTAGATTCAATAGTCTTCAACGACTCTTTTTCATTGATTATTGAATTTCTGTTTTTTTCACTGTTAATTTGCGACTTATTATTTCCAAAAAAACGCTTTAGAAATCCCATATAAAAGCCTCCTCTTTTACTTAATCTCTATTTTATTATTATACAACTTACAATAGCAGTTTGCAACACAAAAACATCCTGTTAATATATTTCTTCAAAATAAATATTATGTTTAAGAATAATATTAACAAATAATTATACTCAGGATTATAAAAAAGACTACATATGTGCAAATATAATATTGTTTATTCGCTGATTACGTATTTATATCGAAATATATCGAATTGCAACGAAAAAAGCAGACCAAAACTCGTCATTTTGGTCTGCTTTTAGTCAGTTTTTTACTCTTATCAATAAATATTGACTTATTTTCGCGGATCGCGGCGGAGTTTGTGAGAAGCATTGTCATTCGGTCGATTCCGAAGCCTATGCCGCCTGTGGGGGGCATACCGATTTCGAGGGCGTTGAGGAAATCCTCGTCGGTTGTGTTTGCCTCTTCGTCGCCCTGGGCAAGAAGCTCCTCCTGCGCCTTAAAGCGTTCGCGCTGATCGATGGGATCGTTGAGCTCTGAGTATGCGTTTGCCATTTCCCAGCCGTTCATAAAGAACTCGAAGCGCTCAACATAGTTGGGATCCTCGGGCTTTTTCTTGGTGAGCGGAGAAATTTCGATGGGATGATCCATTACAAAGGTGGGCTGGATCATGTGCTCCTCGGCAAATTCCTCAAAGAACAGGCTGAGGATATCGCCCTTTTTATGTCTGTCCTCAAACTCAACGTGGTGCTCCTTGGCAACCGCCTTAGCCTCCTCGTCGGTTTTGATTTCGTTAAAATCTACGCCCGAGTACTTTTTAACGGCGTCGAGCATTGTAATGCGCTCGAAGGGCTTGCCGAGATCCATCTCGATCCCGTTATAATTGATTACAGTGGTGCCGAGAACATCCTGCGCAACGTGGCGGTAGAGGTTTTCGGTAAGATCCATCATGCCGTGATAATCGGTGTATGCCTGATAGAGCTCCATAAGAGTGAATTCGGGGTTGTGACGGGTGTCTACACCCTCGTTGCGGAACACTCTGCCGATTTCGTAAACGCGCTCAAGTCCGCCTACGATCAGTCTTTTAAGGTAGAGCTCCAGTGATATTCTGAGCTTTAAGTCCTCGTCAAGAGCGTTAAAGTGGGTGATAAACGGACGCGCCGCAGCGCCGCCCGCGTTTGCTACGAGCATGGGGGTTTCAACCTCCATGAAGCCCTGTCCGTCAAGGTAGCGGCGGATACTGCTGAGGATTTGCGAACGCTTGATGAAGGTGTCCTTTACCTCGGGGTTCATAATAAGGTCAACGTAACGCTGACGGTAACGCAGGTCGGTATTTGTGAGACCGTGATATTTTTCGGGAAGCGGCTTTAACGACTTTGAAAGAAGCTTGACCGCTGTGGCGTGAATTGAAATTTCGCCCATTTTTGTCTTGAATACAAAGCCGGTCACCTCGACAATGTCGCCGATATCCCACTTTTTGAGGAAGCCGTATTCTTCCTCGCCGAGGTCGTCGAACTTGGCGAAAATCTGGATTTTTCCGGTTTTATCATGCAAATCGAGGAAGCTTACCTTACCCTTGCCGCGCTTGGACATGATTCTGCCGGCTACGCACACGGTTTTGTTCTCGTATTCCTCAAAATTGTTCTTTACGGTTTCGGTCATTGTGTCCCTTGCGCTGGTTGTGAGCACAAAGGGATCTCTTCCGGCTTCCTTTAAAGCGTCAAGCTTTTCGTAGCGAACCTTGATTACGTCGCTGGTGTTTGACTGCTGTGGCTTGTTACCCATTTTTAACGTCCTTTCCGATGTTTACTTGCTGATTTCGATAATTTTGAGTCCGATTACGCCGCCGGGAGTTTCTACCTCCACAACGTCGCCTACCTTCTTTTCCATTAGCGCTCTGCCGATTGGCGATTCGTCCGAGATTTTTCCTTCCTTGGGATTTGCCTCGTTTGAACCCGAGCCTACGATTTTATATTTCATCTGCTTGCCGGTGTTGAGCATTTCGATCGTTACAACAGAGGTAAGGTGAACGTGTTCATTGTTGGTGTTGCTTTCGTCGATGATAACGGCTGTTTTGAGGATCGCCTCGATGGTGGTGATCCTTGCCTCCATTATTGCCTGCTCGTTCTTAGCGTCGTCATATTCACTGTTCTCGGAAAGGTCGCCGTAGGAACGCGCAACCTTGATTTTTTCCGCGATTTCCTTACGCTTGACGTTGTGTAAAAATTCAAGCTCCTCTTCAAGATTCTTAAGACCTTCGGCTGTAAGCATTGTAGGTTTTGCTGCCATTATATATCTTCCTTTCATTTATCAATCTGTTAAAATACACACTTAGTTATTATATTATTTTTAACTGTGATTGTCAAGTAACTTTGCGAGATAGGCGCGCAAAGTTTCGACAGTGCGTGTTTTTCCGTTTCCCTCGATCCTTACGGGCACCATGCTGCCGAGCTCGTACTGCGATGCAAGGGTGTAAAGCGCTGAACAAAAGTATTCGCCGTCAAGCTCGGGCGGCTTTATTTCGTTAAAACCGTTGGGCATTTTTATTTTATAGCTGTAGAAATAATTGGGCGAGTTAACGTCTTCCCTGCCGATCCCGAGCACAAGCGCGGTACTGTTGATTGAAACCGGTTCATAGATTTTTTCAGGTATGATCACAAAATCGCGCGTGAGCAGCTCGGCGGCGTTTTGGGTTACAACGGCAGTTGCGCCCAGGTCGTTGAGCGCCGCGTCAAGGACCCTGCGGTATGCCGCACTGTTATTGGTTATTACGGTTACGTCGCCGCAATATTTCAGAACACACATTAAAAATTCGGCGTTTGTGCCGTGTCTGTCCATTATTCCTACGCGCAGACGGTCGCTGTTTTCCATACCCTGCAAGACCGCAAGCGCGGCATTTGTGCACAGCCTTGAAGCAAAGCTTTGGGATAAAAACCGCTTGTAGCCGCTGTGATGAGGAAAAATGAGTTTATCCGAGCAAAGCAGGCGAGAACGCTGGGAGCCTATAATTTTATCGGTTTTATCAAGTCTGACTTGTCCGCTGAAGCTTATGTAGGTGACGTGCTTTAGAGTTACACCGCGCGAACGGAGCACTTCGATTTGTATTTTATCGCGCTTAAGCCTGTGCGCTATGCCCCTGATTCCCGAGGGCTGCTCGGTCAGTTTTACACTTAGTGCTGTTAACATAAAAATCCTCCGCATACAATCCTTTTGATAAGGTATTATATGCGGAGATTTTATTATTTATTCCGGTTATTCGGCGTATGAAGCTACGGTGTTGTCCTCCGCGTTGTCTGAATCATCGCCTCTTTCGGGTACTGCTCTGTTGGAGTTGTCAACATAAGCGAGCACGCATGAGCCGCTTTTTACGTAGTATACATAATCGGCTCCGCCGGCGTCCGCCGTTAATTTTACGATCCAAACGCTGCTGCCGCTTTCGTCGGTTCCGAGTGTGCAGGAAGCTACACGGAACGCTTTTGACTGCTGGTTGAGAGCGGTTTGTGAGGCTTCTTCGGAAGAAATTCCGGGAGAACCTGCCACGTTGTCCTGATTGGCGTTGTCTTGATTTTCACCATTCTGTGAGTTCTGAGCCGCGCTGCTTTGAGCAGAGTTTTCGTTGTTCTGCGAGCTTTGAGCCTGACCGTCTCCTACCTGCTGATCCTGCTGAGTTTGATTGCCGTCAGCCGCTGCCGCGGTGGCTGCCTGTGTTGTTGAGGCGGCTGTTGTGGGAACGGTTGTCGCTGCCTTGTTCGAGGAGGAATTACCTCCGCAGCCTGCCATTACGGCACAGAGCGACGCCGCAAGCGCGCCCGCGATAATTACAGTGATTATCTTTTTCATATACCTTATCCTTTCGTTTGTCTTATTTGATTTTATTATATTATCTTCAAACCATAAATGCAAGTAAAATGATGATTTTTCAGAAAACTGTCACTATATTGACATACAAAAGGAGCAGCCGCCTGACTGCTCCCTTATAAACAATTAGAATGAAAATTCTGACATCGGGTCGTATTTAACGCCGTTGTAGCGGCACTCAAAGTGGAGGTGAGGTCCGGTTGAGTAGCCTGTTGTGCCTGAATAGCCGATAACCGTGCCCTTGGTAACATACTGGCCGGGGCTTACAAGTACGGTGGTAAGGTGACCGTAGATCGTCTCCTTGCCGTTGCCGTGACTCATCCATACATAGTTACCGAAACCGCCGCCGCAGCCGCAGCTTCCGCTTTTGCCCCAGTTGTGGTAACAAGTTGTGAAGGTGTATTCAACCGTACCGCTTTCGGCGGCAACTACAGTTGAGTTCATCGGGCAGCCGATGTCAATGGCGCCGTGAGCGTATGTAGTTCTGTCCTCGCCGAACACAGCGGTTATAAGGTAAATTCCGGGACAAGGCCATACATAGCCGCCGCCGGTTGACGGCGTTACCGGAGCTTCCTCTTCTTCATATTCGTATGTCTCGCTTGACTGAGATGAACTTGAGCTGCTGCTTCCGTCCGAATAGCTGCTGCTTGAACTGTTGCCGGAGCCTGATGAAGAAGCGGAGGATGATGACTGCTGCTGTTGTCTTTGCTCATGGCGTTTTACCTGCTCGGATACATCAATATGACCCGAAGCGCCGGCAGCTGCAGCCTTTGCCTTGGCGTCAGCATCCCAATAAGCCTTGATTTCCTGCTCGCGTTCGGAAATTTTACCCGAAACGTCGTCAAGCTTGGATTTTGCGTTTTCATTCTTTGTATAAAGATCCTGAAGAAGCTCTTTGTTTTCCTTAAGGGTTTCGTTGAGGTCGTCAAGGTCACCCTGAAGGCTGTCCTTTTCCTTGTCGAGCTCTTCCTTATCGGTTTCAAGCTCTTTTTTCTGGGTATTGACAACAGTGAGCTTTTCGTCGATGTCGTCGATAAGCTCCCGGTCAATGTTAGAAACTGTTTTTACAAGGTTGACCTTATCGATAAAATCGCTTAAATCCTTTGCGCCGAGCACGATTTCAAGGTCGCTGGCACTGCCTGCCATGTCGATTGCCCTGAGTCGCTCGCAAAGCGCGTCAAGCTGGGTGTCGATATCCTTGTTGCCCTTGTCGATTTGCTTTTGCTTTTCGGCAATGCTTGTGTTAAGCTTGTTGATTGAAGTGTTTGTAGCGTTGATTTTCTGGCCGAGAACATCGATTTTTCCGACCAAAGCCTCGCTGTAGGCTTCCTTTTCGTTGATGTCGTTCTCGGTTTGATCAAGAGTTTTCTGGTACTCCTGACTTTGCTTTGTCAGCTTGTCAAGCTGGCTTTCAAGAGTATCGATATCCTCTGCGCCCGATACCGCAAACGAAGAAACCAGCGGACAGGCTAAGATACTGATACTGAGAAGCGAACATAGAACGGTTTTGATTTTTCTCATATACTACTCCTTTCCCGTTACCATCCGAGAATTTCGTTACCTTCCATTTTGAGATACTTACGAATGGATATGAAACCGCCGAAGAAACCGACAAGCACGCCTACAATTATAAAAGCGAGCGCAAGCGGTGCAACCACGCTTGTGAACGGAATGTAGTCGATTGGCAGGTTGGTTCTTACAAGCACGCCGACCAGCGCGTTATAAAGCAGTGCAAGAGCACCGGTGGACAACGCGGCGGAGATCAGGCCGATAACCATACCTTCCACAAGGAACGGCATACGCACAAACATATTTGTTGCGCCGACGGATTTCATGATACTTATTTCGAATCTTCTTGAATACATGGTGGCGCGAATGGTGTTCGCAATGATAAAGATCGAAATCACAATCAGTGCGATAACAACACCCACTGCTATTATATTAACAAGATTACTTACTTTTGTCAACTTTTCGGCGAATTCTCTTCTGTCAAGAATGCTGTCAACGCCTTTTATTGCCTTGATTTTCTTTACGGTATCGTCATATTTTGACAAATCAAGCATTTGTACACGGAACCTGTCGGGAAGGATCTTTTTGCGGTCGCCGAGCTTTTCAAAAACCTGTTCGCCGACCTGTCCTTTGTATTCCTCAAGCGCCTGATCGCTTGAAACAAAGATCACGTCCTTGATGTTGTCCATCTTCTCGATTTCTCTGCCGATGTACTTTGCTTCGATTTGGCTGAGGTCACGGTTGATGTATACTTTGATTTCGTTATTTTGTCCTACGGCCTCCACCATGGAGTGCACGTTAAGCGAGAACAGCGCCGCCGCGCCGGTGAGCACCAGACAGCTTACAAGCACGCAAACAGAAGCAATGCTCATGATCCTGTTGCTCCAGACGTTTTTAACGCCTTCCTTTACAAGATAGCCAAAACCTTTCATATAATTATCCTTTCGGGGAGTCTCCGACTCAGTCGGGAATTTTCAGCACATTGTCGGGATAACGCGGAGCATCGTCCCCGTCCTCGTCGGCATAATGCGCGCCCTTGTATTCATTGATTTCGTATTCGTCAGCCTCAAGACGAGCTTCGGCCGAGAAGGAATTAAGATCGATATACTCATCTTCCTCCCCGAAAGCTGCCGGCTGAGCTGTACCGGAATAAGCTTTGTAGTCGGAGTCCTCGTCGGGAGCCGCATACGCCGGCTTGTAAGCTGTTTCCTGAGCGTATTCCGGCTCGTAATCAGCTTCCTGAGCATGACCGGGCACGTACCCGGTTCCCTGTTCATTTTCGGGCTCATACTCGGTTTCCTGAGCGTATCCGGGCTCGTATTCGGCTTCCTGAGCGAATTCGGGCTCATACTCGGTTTCCTGAGCATATTCGGGCTCGTACTCGGCCTGTTGAGCGAACTCGGGCTCATACTCGGCTTCCTGAGCGTATTCGGCCTGATACTCATCTCCGGAATATTCCGGTCCGGGATCAAGTTCAGGTTCAATATCCTCGCTGTAAACCGCGGAATAATCGGAAGCGGAATCGGAAACAATGCGTCCGCAGTCGATCGCGATTACCCTTTGATGGAACTCGCGAACCAACTCGTGCTCATGGGTAACGACAAGAACCGTTGTGCCCATCGAGTTTATTTCGCTGAGCAGCTCGAGAATTTCGTGTGAAAGCTCGGGGTCAACGTTACCTGTCGGCTCGTCCGCTACGATGATTTCGGGATTGTTTACCAGGGCGCGGGCAAGACTGACACGCTGCTGTTCGCCGCCGGAAAGCTCGCTGGGCTTATTTTTCATTTTATCCTTTAAGCCCACGAGATTAAGAACATACGGAACTCTTTTTTTGATTGTGGCGTTTCCCTCGCCAACCGCACGCATCGCAAAAGCGACGTTGTCAAAGACGTTCATTTTATCGATAAGACGGAAGTCCTGGAAAACTATTCCCATGTGACGTCTAAGATACGGAATGTCGCGGCGGCGCAAACGGGTAACATCGTTGCCGTTGATGATGATTTTTCCTTCGGACGGTGTTTCCTCGTGCATTATAAGCTTGAGGAAGGTACTTTTACCGGCTCCGGAAGGACCTACAATAAACACAAATTCGCCTTTTTCAATTTTGAGGCTTATATTGTGAAGCGCATGGGTACCGTTGGGATATGTTTTTGAAACATTCTCAAATTCAATCATAAATTCACCTTTTTGTGTTGTATTTTCCGAAAAAGCGGTAATTCCGCAAATGCAACAAAAAATTTTAATGTTTTTTCGGAATAATAAGCAACTTGCGAAATTGCACTAAAAATGCCAACGCCCTGAACGCCGTTTTTCGGGCGTTCAGGACCGTTATTCAACGCTTTGCCGCGCAAAAAATTAATATTTTGTGGGACGCGCGTTGAGATATTTTTTAACCATGAGAGCTACCTTGAATACGATAGCGTCCTCAAACTCACGAAGGTCAAGACCTGTGAGCTTTTTGATTTTTTCAAGTCTGTATACCAAAGTGTTACGGTGTACAAACAGCTTGCGCGAGGTTTCGGAAACGTTGAGGTTGTTCTCGAAGAAACGCTGGATAGTAAACAGGGTTTCCTGGTCGAGACTCTCGATCGAACCGCGCTTGAAAACTTCCTTTAAGAACATTTTGCAAAGTGTTGTGGGAAGCTGGTAAATCAGACGGGCGATGCCGAGGTTATCGTAGCTTACGATCGTGCGCTCGGTATCAAACACCTTGACAACCTCCAGAGCAGTCTGGGCATCCTTGAAGGAACGCGCCAGATCCTTGATTCCCGTTACGGTCGTACCGATTCCGACAACGCAGTGGGTATAGAATTCACTTGAAAGTGTGTCGGCGATTGAGCTTGCGAGCTTTTCAAGGTCGCGGCTCTCGGTATCGGACTTAACCTCTTTAACAAGGGCGATTTCTTCCTCGTTAATATTGATTACAAAGTCTTTTGTTTTATCCGGGAAAAGGTTCTGAACGATGTCATATGCTGAAACGTCTGTTTTTGAAACGATTTTAATTAACAGGCAAACGCGTGAAACCTCACTGTTGAAGTGAAGCTCCCTTGCCTTAAGGTAGATGTCGCCCGGAAGAATGTTGTCAAGAATAACATTCTTGATAAAGTTGGAGCGATCGTACTTTTCATCATAATACTGCTTGATGCTCGCAAAGGATACAGACAAAAGCTGAGCGTACTTTTGAGCGTATTCGTCGGTTCCCTGAACAAAAACCGCGTAGTCATACTTTGCGCTGCTTCCGAATGATTTATAGGTATAGCCGTTGATTACGAAAGGAGCGGTAGAGCTGAGCGTTTCGGAGTTGATGCTTTCGTTGACCTCTCCGATTTTTCCGAGCTCCGAGCAGGCAATTACAACCGAAGTTTCATCAATAACACCGATTGTTCTGTCAATTGCGTCCTTCATCTGGTGCACTATTCCCTGAAATAATCTGTTAGACATAGTTTCAACCTCTTTTTCATGCATATTTATATTACAATTCTTTAAATTGCAATTCTTCTCATATACATATTACACAAAAATGAAGAAAAAATCAACCTCTATCAACAAATTTTTTAGATTTTTTTAATTAAAAGTATTATGATATAAACAACCTGCAGCTTTAATTTGCCCTTTACGGTATTATAATAACACCCTAATGTGATAATTATGTGACAAAAATGTAACAAAACACAATTTGCAAAATTTTCGGGCAAAACGGAAGGCGCAAAAAGGGCGGCAGTTGCCTGCCGCCCGTGAAACACTTTTTATATTATCAGTTTGTGATTGCCTGCTCGGTGTCCTTATCAAAGATGTGGAGCTTGTCGAGGCTGAAGCAAACGTCGATGTCGTCGCCGACCTTAGCTTTTGAGGTAGGCTCAACTCTTGCGGTGATGGGCTGACCGGCGATCGTTACATAGAGGTAGATCTCAGCGCCCATAAGCTCGGTTACGTCAACCTTAGCGTCGAACTTGATAGTTGCCTTTGCAAGCTCTTCGTCCTCGTCGTGAACGTGCTCGGGACGGATACCGAAGATAACTTCCTTGCCAACATAAGCGTCAAGCTTGCCGTCCTTGCTCTTTTCGGGAGGAAGCGGGATCTCGTACTTGTCGAAGTTAAGGGTGTAGTTTGAACCCTTTTTGCCGATGGTGGCGTTAACAAAGTTCATCTGAGGTGATCCGATGAAGCCCGCAACGAACATATTGCAGGGGAGGTCATACAAATTCTGAGGTGTGTCAACCTGCTGTACGATACCGTCCTTCATAACGACGATTCTGGTACCCATTGTCATAGCCTCTGTCTGGTCATGGGTTACGTAGATGAATGTTGTGCCGAGTCTTTGATAAAGCTTTGAAATCTCGGTACGCATCTGAGCACGGAGCTTTGCGTCGAGGTTTGAAAGCGGTTCGTCA
Source organism: uncultured Ruminococcus sp. (assembly GCA_902792105.1). Lineage (GTDB taxonomy): Bacteria > Bacillota > Clostridia > Oscillospirales > Acutalibacteraceae > Ruminococcoides. The sequence goes on along the minus strand of CADAYK010000041.1, from coordinate 6,980 downwards.
AGAAGGAATACCTTAGGATCACGAACGATAGCACGACCGAGAGCAACACGCTGTCTCTGTCCGCCGGAGAGAGCCTTCGGCTTTCTTTCGAGGAACTGCTCGATACCGAGGATGCGCGCAGCTTCTTCAACTCTTCTTTTGATTTCTTCCTTAGGCATCTTTCTGAGCTTAAGACCGAAAGCCATGTTATCGTATACTGTCATGTGAGGATAAAGAGCGTAGTTCTGGAAAACCATCGCGATATCTCTGTCCTTAGGAGTTACGTCGTTTACGAGCTTGTCGCCGATGTAGAGTTCTCCCTTTGAAATATCTTCAAGACCAGCGATCATTCTGAGGGTTGTGGATTTACCGCAACCGGAAGGACCTACGAAAATGATAAATTCCTTATCATCGATCTCCAGGTTGAAGTCTTTAACAGCTGTAACATTGCCGTCATAGATTTTGTAGATGTGTCTTAATGATAGACTTGCCATATGAATAACCTCCGTTTATATAGTAAAAACTATTATTTACATTTAATAATATACCACTTTGAACGGTTTTTGACTATACCGATTTTCACTAAAGATTTTGTCTATAATTTATTTAAAATAAATACACAGTAAAATATCAATGCCGATTTTAGTGTATATTGCCTATAAAAATCGACTCAATATCTAATTTTGTCAATTTTTTACAACAACCTATGGTTAAATTGCTACCTAAATACAAATTTCCTATTGATATTCGTTTAAGGTGCACAACTTTAAGTCCGCATGCAGCAAACATTTTTTTCACCTGATGAAACTTTCCTTCACAAATTTTAACAATCGCCGTATTTTTTCGGCTTTTATCGTGAATTATCAGTTCCGCAGGCATGCATTTTGTGCCGTCGGAAAAAGTTATGCCGTTTTTGAATGCATATATGGTGTCCCCGGTAACCTCGCCGTCGAGCTCGGCTTCATACTGCTTGTACACTTTTTTAGACGGGGAAAGCATTTTGTGGGCAAATTCGCCGTCGTTTGTTATGATCAGCAAGCCCTCGGTGTCCTTGTCGAGTCTGCCTGCCGGGAACATATTGGGACGCTTAAATTCATCTGGCAGAATATCTATCACAGTTTTGTCGTGATTATCTTTTGTTGCGCTTACAACGCCCGCGGGCTTGTTCATCATTATATAAATAAACTTGTCCCCGTCTACTTTTTCGCCCGAAACCGTCACTGTGTCGGACTGCTCGTTAAGCTTTGCTTCGGGTTTTTTACATATTGTTCCGTTAACGCAGACCGCGCCCGAGCGAATCAGCTTTTGCACCTCTTTGCGGCTGCCTTTGCCGCGTTCGGTTAAATATTTGTCAAGTCTTTCCATTTTAAGCTAACGGCAAATAACCCCTGCCGCCCGTGGGTGAAGTAAGGTGTCCGCCGATCACTCTGTTTTTATAAAGGAGCAAAACCGCGTATTCGGCTTTTTCCGATTTTATTTTGTATGTAACCTTAAGCGCGTTTTTGCCTTTGAAGCGGCTAAGGTCAAGCCCTATGCGCTTTTGGATTTCGTTGTACTTTTCGTAAACGGCGTTGAAGCTTAGGGGAATTATTACTTTTTCCTCCCCTGTTTTTTCAATCACCTTTTCAATGCCGAAGCCGCGCAAAAACGCCTTTGCCTGATCGTCGTTTTTTACGGTCAGCGTGTACTCCCCGGCACCGTCGCGGGTTGCCGTTCCTGCAATTTGATTTGACACCGACAGCGAAACGGCGCAGGCGGCGGCAAACAGCACCAGAATTACGGCGGCGGCTATTATTGCCGTCTTATGTTTTTTCGGTTGAATGTTCAAATACAGCATTACAGATCCCTCCGCGAAATAATATGCGGAGGACATGCTGTTTTATTCGTTTCGGGAAGCGGTTACGATAAAAGCGTTAGAAGCTCTCCGGGTGTTTCGGCAAAGGCGCAGGCGCCCTGATGCTGCATTGCTTCTATGCTGCCGTAGCCGTATTTTACGCCTATGAAATCCACATTGCAAAGCCGCGCTCCCTGAGCGTCAAACCAAGTGTCGCCGAGCATTACGGTTTTTTCGCGGTCGGCTTCAAAGCTGCCGCCGAGAGTTTCTACCGCGTAGGGAATCAAATCCCTTTTATCCTTGCGGCTGCCGTCAAGGTTTGATCCGCAAACCGCCTCAAAGGAGTTTTCAAGGTTGAGTATCTTAATTATTTCCTCGGCGAATTTTTCGTATTTTGACGTGCATACGGCAAGCTTCGCGCCCATGCCCTTCAGCTTTTCAAGCACCTCGGGAATACCTTCATAAACCTTGTTCATATACTTGCCGTTTGAATTGTAAAAGTCGCGGTAGAGCTGTGCTCCCTGCTCGGCTTCTTCAATGCCGAGTCCGCAGAGATTTAAAAAGGTATCTATCAGCGGAGGACCGATGTAGAGCGTGTAATCGTCGAGATCGGGAGGCTGTACTTTGAGCTGTGACAGGGCATACTCAAGCGAAGCGCGTATTCCCTGTGCGCTTTGGGTTACCGTGCCGTCAAGGTCAAATAGGATATACTTATACTTCATTGAGCTTACCGTCGGCTTTCGCCTGAAATTTTACCGCCTTAACACTGACGCGCGTGTGTGTTCCCCGGGCTATCTCGCCCTTGTTGTCGCACGCCGTAACATTGAAGTAAAAGAAACGGCCGTCGGTTTTAACAAGCTCCGCCGTGGCAGTTACTTCGGCTCCGAGCGGAGTCGGGCTGGTGTGGTCAATGCTTATTTGGGTTCCTACCGTTGTGATTTCGTCGCTGTTTATTATCTTTTCAGCGAGCTCAGCCGCCGCGCATTCCATCAGCGCGACAACCGCCGGAGTAGCAAGCACAAATAACCTGCCGCTGCCCATGGCGCAGGCAAGCTGCTCCTCCTCTACCCTGGTAGTTATTGAATTTGTTTTGTCTGACATAGAATCACCTGCCGGATCGATATGTAATTATTTTACTATACTTGACAAATTTATGCAAGCTTCTTTTTAACCGGCATACGCAAGATCCACCCAGCCGACGCCCGATTTAAGCTTTCCCCAGCGGTTTCCCAGGCTGTCGAGGGCTTCGTCTACAATTGTGTATTTTGTCGATATGTCGATCACATATGTTACCGCCGAGGATGAGTCGGGGTTTTCATAAACCTTCACGCCGGAGTCAAGCCACACAAGGTAGCTTTCAAACCGGGATGACTGCGCAGGCTTGACCGGGGCTGTTACCGGAGGCTCCGGTATTTGCTCTGCTTTTGATGATTCTTCCTTTGATTCCGCCTTTGATTCCTCCGCCGGTTTTTTTGCGATATAAACCGTGACGGTTTCGCCGGGCTTTAATTCGCTTCCGTTTTTGGGAACATGGTTTACCGCGGTGCCTTCCTTAACGCCTTCGGTCTCAACCTCGCTGAATTCTGTTTTAAGGTTGAGCGACGACAGCTTATCAAGCACCTCGTCCCTGGTCAAGCCCTTTAAATCCGGCACCGTCACGGTGTTCTCCGCGGTGTTTTTTTCGGCAGCCGTGGTTGACGCGGAAGCTTTTACGGTTGATTTAGCCTTGCTTTGAGCCCTTTCGCCGCCCTTCATGCTGAAAAACAATATAACTATAATTGCCGATACAACCAAAACCGAAACGGCGGCTATAATAAATATCCTTTTGTTCGGCTCCGGATTTTTGGGAGGTTTGTTTTTAACAGGAACTGTCCTGCCGGCTTCAACAGAATTATACTTGTTCATTTTTTACCTCTGAAACTAAAATGAGTATACTTTATTATATAGTACGGCAGTTTGTTTTTCAACAGTTAATTTATATCTGCCGGATTTTTGATAAATCGGGAAAAGTAACCTTTAGTTTACGGTTTGATTTTCGAAATATAAACACGGCATATTTATTGAGCGTTACCCTTGTTTTTTTCTTTTTAAAATGAAATTAGGTATAGTTGGACTTCCGAATGTTGGAAAAAGCACGCTTTTTAACGCAATAACAAACGCGGGCGCGCAAAGCGCGAATTATCCGTTTTGCACCATTGAGCCGAACGTGGGCGTTGTGGCTGTTCCCGACAAGCGTCTGGACGTTCTTGCCGAGATGTATGACCCCGACAAATATACTCCGGCGTCAATTGAATTTGTTGACATTGCCGGCCTGGTCAAGGGCGCTTCAAAGGGCGAGGGCTTAGGCAACAAGTTCCTTTCAAACATCCGCGAGTGCGACGCTATCGTTCACGTTGTGCGCTGCTTTGAAAACGACGATATCATTCACGTTGAGGGCAGCATTGACCCCAAGCGCGACATAGAAACAATTAACCTTGAGCTGGTTCTGTCCGACGTTGAGATGATGGAGCGCCGCATTGACAAAACCAAAAAGATGGTCAAGGGCGACAAAAAGTATCAGCGCGACGTGGAATTCTATCAGCGCGTGCTCGACACCCTGGAGCAGGGCAAGCCTGCGAGAAGCGTTGAATGCGACGACGAGGAAAAAGCGCTGCTCGCCGAGGTCGCTTTACTGACGAACAAGCCCGTGATTTATGCCGCCAACATGAGCGACACTGATTTTTCACAAGGCATTGATTCTAACGAGGGCTACAAGGCGGTTCAGCAGATCGCAGCCGGGGAAAAAGCCGGCGTTCTGCCGATTTGTGCGCAAATCGAGGAAGAAATCGTTGAGATGGACGCCGAGGAAAAGGAAATGTTCCTTGCCGACATGGGCTTGGAGGAAAGCGGTCTTGACCGCCTTATCAAGGAATGCTACGCCTTGCTCGGGCTTATCAGCTACCTCACCGCAGGCAAGCAGGAGGTGCGCGCATGGACGATCAAAAACGGCACCAAGGCGCCCCAGGCAGCAGGCAAGATCCACTCCGACTTTGAACGCGGCTTCATCCGCGCCGAGGTCATCGCATATGACGACCTGATCGCATGCGGCAGTATGACAGCCGCCAAGGAAAAAGGACTTGTGCGCAGCGAAGGCAAGGATTATGTCATGAAGGACGGCGACGTTGTGCTGTTCCGCTTCAACGTATAAACCAAACAGTAAAAAACTGTAACAACTTCCTTCTTTCACAATAGTATGTAGTGTAAACGAAAGGAGGAACGATTTATGAATTTCTTTGGTAACAACAACGGCTGCGGCTGCATCATTCTTCTCATTCTCATCCTCTGCTGCTGCGGTAACGGAAACAACGGCTGCGGCTGCGGAAACAACGACGGCTGCGGCTGCTGCGGCTGACAGCTTTAAATGCTCTTCCCTGTTTTGAGTCAGAATGAACCGGGGATAAGAGCAACAAATTTTGTTTAAAGATAATAACGGGTTGGCTATTGTCAATCCGTTATTTTTTTACTGAAAAAATTATAAATTATATGTACTTTTTATTAAATATACTGTATAATATAGTTAAGCTTTCGGTTTGCACCGGAAAATATGAATACAAGGAGAACTACAATGGGACTTTTTGAAAAGAAATTTTGCGATATTTGCGGAGGAAAGGTCGGTATGCTGACCTTTAGCAAGCTTGAGGACGGCAATGTTTGCGCCGACTGCAAAAAGAAGCTTTCGCCGTTTTTTACAGGCAGAAAAAAATCTACCGTAAGTGAAATCAAGGAACAGATCGCCTACCGTGAGCAGAACAGGCAAAACCTTAACAGCTTTAACGTGACAAGAACCTTTGGCAGACACACTAAAATACATATGGACGATAATCAGGGCTGCTTTGTTGTCAGCAAACGAAATGATTTTCGCGAGGAAAACGCCGATATTATCGAGCTTTCACAGGTTGGCAACGTAAGATACGAGGTTGAGGAACACCGCAGCGAAATTTACCGTACGGACAGCGACGGAAAACGCGTTTCCTACTCTCCTCCGCGCTATGAGTACGAGTACGAGTTCACGATCTTTATTGACGTTAATTCGCCCTATTTTAACCATATTCAGTTTGAGCTTTCGGATACCCGTCCCGACAGCCGCTTTACCGACCTTTACCGCCGGTACGAGATGGAGGCAAACGAGATCGTAAACGCTTTGCGCGGCAACGCAGGCGGCATGAACAATATGGGTATGAATAACGCAGGCTTTGGCGTTCAGGCAGGCTTCGCTCAGCAGCAGTATCAGCAGCAGGGCTTTAACCAACCGTATCAGCAGCCGCAGCAAGGCTTTAACCCGCAGTATCAACAGCCGCAGCAGGGCTTTAACCCGCAGTACCAGCAGCCGCAGCAGGGCTTTAACCAACCGTATCAGCAGCCGCAGCAGGGCTTTAACCCGCAGTACCAGCAGCCTCAGCAGGGCTTTAACCCGCAGTATCAACAGCCGCAGCAGGGCTTTAACCAGCAGTATCAACAGCCGCAGCAGGGCTTTAACCAACAGTATCAGCAGCCCCAGCAGGGCTTTAATCAGCAGTATCAGCAGCCGCAGCAGGGCTTCGGTCAGCAGTATCAACAGCCGCAGCAGGGCTTTAATCAGCAGTATCAGCAGCCGCAGCAGGGCTTTAATCAGCAGTATCAGCAGGCTGACAACAGCGCGTGGGTTTGCCCCAACTGCGGAACTCCCTGCACAACAAAATTCTGCCAGAACTGCGGCACACCCAAACAGTAAAAGAAAAAATCTTGAGCCGTCTCAATGTGTGTTAAACACCGGAACGGCTCTGTTTTTTATAATAACGGAAATAACGAAATAATTTAAGTTGTACGCAACCTTATTAGCCTCCCCTGCCGTATTACTTACAGAGGAGGGGATTTTGTGAACAGCGAAGATATTTATGCCGGGATGACCTTTGAGCAGGCTGTGCGCGAATACGCCGACACCGTTACCGGCGTTTGCGTTATGCACCTGCAAAACATGGCGGACGCCGAGGATTGTTTTCAAAACACCTTTGTTAAGCTGTACACCAAATCTCCAAAATTTAAAACCAAGGAGCATCTTAAGGCATGGCTAATTCGTGTTGCCGTTAACGAGTGTAACGATTATATGCGAAAAAACAGGCGAGAGACAACGCTTTCCGGACAGGAGCAG
>CADAYK010000040.1 GCA_902792105.1 uncultured Ruminococcus sp. | reverse complement strand
AAAAGGTATTAAGGCAGCTGTGGCTGCCTTATTTTTCTGTACGGGTGATATAGTGAAACAATTATTTGACGCGGTTATAATCGGCGGCGGAGCCTCCGGGCTTATGTGTGCTGTTGCCGCGAAACGTAAAAACAGAGGTCTGAGAGTGGCGGTTATTGAGAAAAACGACCGCGTGGGAAAAAAACTTCTTGCCACCGGCAACGGAAGATGCAATTTGACTAACCAAAACATTTCTCTAAAGCATTACACGGGAAGCTTCGCAAAAAAGAGCCGGGCGGTATTTGAACGCGTAAATACCGAAAAGCTGCTCGGATATTTTAAGGAGCTCGGGCTGCTTACATATATGGACGGCAGCGGAAGGTATTATCCGCTGTCAAAACAGTCAAGCTCTGTGCTTGATGTTTTGCGCTTTGCTTGCGATAGGCTCGGCGTAAAAACGTTTTGCGGACAAAGTATAAACAGCATTAAAAAAAGAAAAAACGGTTTTTCGGTAAACACAGCCGATGATGTATTTGAATGTAAAAAGCTTGTGATCGCCTGCGGTTCAAAGGCTTCGCCAAAGCTCGGCGGGAACGCAAGCGCTTCGGATTACCTGAAAAACCTCGGTCACGGTTTTACTGCCTTCTCCCCCGTTCTGTGTCCGGTCAAGACGGACTCCGCCCTGATAAAATCGCTTAAGGGTATCAGGGCAAACGGCAAGGCGTCACTCAAAAGACAAGGCAAGGCTGTAAAAACCGAGGACGGTGAAATCCAGTTTACCGACAACGCGCTTTCCGGAATTTGTGTGTTCAACCTTTCGCTGTGCGCCAAAAAAGGTGATTTGATCGCCATCGACCTTCTTCCTGATATTTCTGAAAAAGAATTATTATCAATACTGTTCGCAAATAAAAGACGTTTTTCAAATTTAACAGCCGATAACCTTCTAACGGGGATCCTGCAAAAAAGACTTGCTCAGGCTGTATTGAAATACAGCGGAACCACCGACTTTTCAAAAATTTGTTCCAAACTGAGTGAAACCGAAATAAAGAAAACCGCGCGCGCACTTAAAGATTTTTGCTTTAACGTAAAAGATCTCGGCGGATTTGAGCAGGCACAGAGCGCTAAAGGCGGCGTACCTGCCGCTGAAATTGATGAAAAAACTATGCAAAGCAGGAAAATCCGGAATCTTTACATTTGCGGTGAGGCTGTGGATATCTGCGGAGAATGCGGCGGTTTTAACCTGCATTTTGCATTCGCGAGCGGAATAATCGCGGGAGAAAGCTTATGATACGTGTTAATAATTTACATATTCCCATTGACTATGACGACAATACAATTAAGCATAAAGTTTGCAAAGAGCTGAGAATTGACACAAAAGCAGTAAAATCCGTGTCGCTTTTCAGACGTTCGATCGACGCGAGAAAAAAGGACAGCATTTATTTTTTGTGTTCGGTTGACGTTGTTCTGAACACAAATGAAAACGCCGTGTTGAAAAAGTCTAAAAACGCCTCGCCCGTAAAGCCGTATGAGTATAGGCTTGAAAAATGGACAGGCGGAGCATCTCCCGTAGTGGTCGGCATGGGTCCCGCGGGACTTTTCGCCGCGCTGATTTTGGCTCAAAGCGGCGCAAGGCCTGTTGTGCTTGAACGCGGCAGGGACGTTGACTCACGAACCGCAGATGTTCAAAAATTCTGGAAAGACGGCAGGCTTAACGTAAAATCAAACGTACAGTTCGGCGAGGGCGGTGCAGGCACTTTTTCCGACGGAAAACTGAACACAGGCACTAAAGATATCCGTCAGCGAAAGGTGCTTGAGGAATTTGTAAAGCACGGAGCCCCTGACGAAATACTTTACAACGCAAAGCCGCATATCGGCACGGACAAGCTGAAAATCACGGTAAAAAATATTCGTGAGGAAATAATATCACTCGGCGGAACGGTTATTTTTGAAGCCTGCATGACCGGTTTTATTACAAAAGACGGAAAAATCACCGCTGTTGAGTATGAGAAAAACGGCAAAAAAAATATGATCGAAACCGGCAGCGCTATTATGGCATTAGGTCACAGCGCACGCGATACCTTTGAAATGCTGAACGCTAAAAATATCCCGCTTGAAGCAAAGCCGTTTTCGGTCGGCGCAAGAATTGAGCATCTTTGCGAAGCCATTGACAAAAGCCAGTACGGTAAATTTGCAGGCAATAAAAACCTCGGCGCGGCAAGCTATAAGATGAATGTTCAAACCCAAAACGGGCGCGGCGCATATACTTTTTGTATGTGTCCGGGCGGAATGGTTGTTAACGCTTCAAGCGAGGACAATATGCTTTGCACCAACGGAATGAGCGAATTCAGCCGTAGTGAAGTGAACTCAAATGCAGCACTTTTGGTAGGCGTTACACCCAAAGACTATCAGAGCGTCGATCCTCTTGCAGGAATGTATTACCAGCGCAGGCTTGAAGCCGCCGCGTTTAAGCTCGGCGGAGAAAGCTTTTGCGCTCCCGTTCAGCGTGTTGAGGACTTTTTGCAAAACAGAAAAACCACAGGCTTAGGCGAAGTAAAGCCGAGTATCTTACCCGGCTATGAGCTTTCAGACTTAAACAGTATTTTACCGGAATATATTTCGGATTCGATGAAGGAAGCAATTACCGCAATGGGCAAAAGGCTAAAGGGCTTTGACTTTCCCGACGCTGTGCTTACCGGACTTGAAACCCGAAGCTCCTCCCCTGTGCGTATTCTTCGCGACGCCGAAACACTGCAAAGCGTAGGAGTAAAAGGGCTGTATCCTTGCGGCGAGGGCGCAGGTTACGCAGGCGGTATTATATCGGCGGCTGTTGACGGAATAAAATGCGCGGAAAAAATAATACAATTATAATTCTTTATAAGAAAAAGCTGCCCTTTCGGACAGCTTTTTTGACTGCATCTGTAAGCCGGGTTCTGTCGTGAACAGCCATCTATCTTGGCAGGCGGTTGCCCGCACTGCTCGGTGCCACCTCCTAAGAACACGCCGAGCAAGCGTATATGTTCTACCACGGTGTTGCTTCAAATAGGGTTTACACGGCAGAGTGGTCTCCCACCCTCCGGTGAGCTCTTACCTCACCTTTCCATCCTTACCGCAAAAGCGGCGGTTATTTTCTGTTGCACTGGCCCTGGAGTCGCCTCCGGCGGCGGTTAGCCGTTATTTTTGCTCTGTGAAGCCCGGACTTTCCTCGCGCAGTTCCTTTCGGAAGCTGCCCGCGGCTGTTCAATGCACTCAACTATTATAATATACGAAACCGGGCTAAAAGTCAAATAATTCGGTCAAATACTTGAAGTATGAAAAAAATATGTTATAATTGAAAAGGTGATTTTTGAAGGAGTGATTTTATGGATATAAGACAGGAAAGCTTAAAAAAGCACTATGACTGGAACGGCAAGATCGAGGTCGTGTCACGCGTTCCGATTTCAAATTCGGAGGAATTGTCACTTGCCTACACCCCCGGTGTTGCTGAGCCTTGCCTTGAAATTCAAAAGGATTATAACAAAAGCTATGAGCTTACCCGCCGCAACAATCTTGTTGCCGTCATTACCGACGGCACCGCAGTTCTGGGCTTGGGAGATATCGGTCCCGAGGCAGGTATGCCTGTTATGGAGGGCAAATGCGCTCTGTTTAAGGCTTTCGGCGACGTTGACGCGTTCCCCCTTTGTGTTCGCAGCAAGGACGTTGACGAGATCGTAAACACTATTTACTTAATAAGCGGCTCATTCGGCGGAATAAATCTTGAGGATATTGCGGCTCCGCGCTGCTTTGAAATTGAGAAAAAGCTAAAGGAAAAATGCGACATTCCGGTATTTCACGACGACCAGCACGGAACGGCGATAATTGTTGCCGCCGCGCTGTTAAACGCTCTGAAAATTGTAGATAAAAAAATCGGGGAAATTAAGGTTGTAATGAACGGCGCCGGCGCAGCAGGCGTAGCAATTGCCAAGCACCTTATGAACATGGGCGTTAAGCATATTACAATGTGCGACAGCAAGGGAATTATCTGCAAAGGGGATCCGAGGCTGAACGCCGCAAAGCAGGAAATAGCCGAGGTCACAAACCTTGAACACATCAGCGGAACACTTTCGGACGCAATGGAAGGCGCAGATGTATTTATCGGTATTTCCGCAGCAGGCTGCGTGAGTGAGGACATGGTAAAAAGCATGGCGGAAAGCCCAGTTATTTTTGCAATGGCGAATCCAACTCCCGAAATAATGCCTGACCTTGCAAAAAACGCAGGCGCGGCTGTTGTAGGCACAGGAAGAAGCGATTTCCCGAACCAGATCAACAATGTTCTCGCCTTCCCCGGTATTTTCAGAGGAGCTCTTGATTGCAGAGCGTCCGATATTAACGAGGAAATGAAGGTTGCAGCTTCTTACGCGATCGCTTCGCTTGTTGATGATGACAAGCTTTCACCCGATTATATTCTTCCCCATGCGTTTGACCCGAGAGTAGGCAAAACCGTCGCCGCCGCCGTAAAAAAAGCCGCGGTTGATTCGGGAGTAGCGAGAATATAAAATATACACAAAATCAGGCTTGCCCGTTTGAGCAAGCCTTTGTTTTACTTATTCCTGATAGAAAATACATCGCAAAGATTATCTGCTTTTTATTAGGTATTAGTATTAATGCGTTAACTGCTCTGCTCTTTTTAGCAGGGCAGTTTTTTTGTTTGGTATTTTTTCGTCAATAACCTCGTAAAGCAAGGTGTTTAATACTGCTCCTATAGTTTTGCCGTCGGTTATTCCGGAGTTTATTAAGTCATTGCCGTTTATTTTTAATTCCTTTAAAGAAAAACATTCGTTTTCGTTTAGAATACTTTGATACTGTTTTTCCGCTGTCAAAACCGAGTTTAACTTTTCTTGACGCATATAATCCGATTGAGAGAACAAATCGGCGAGCATAACCTGAAACAGCGAGGGCATAAGCTCTTCCCCGATTTTACTCATAAGGCGCTTTACCTGCTTTTTTGAACCGTTAAAACGCACGTCATGATATAAAACAAGCTTAACGCAGTCATCAATAACGGCATTAGGATATTTAAGTCTGCGCATCACATTTTGCGTTATGTCCGCGCTCGCCTGCTGATGTCCCTTAAAGTGACGCGTTCCGTTCGTATCCTCTGTGGCAACAAGAGGCTTTGCAATATCGTGAAAAAACATACTTAAGCGCAAAACTGGCTCGTTTTTAATAATGCCGACCGAATGCGTTATATGACGGTAAACATCGTATTTATGATGAATTGTACGCTGGTCAAAATCAAAGCAGGGCTTGATCTCGGGGATAAAAACGGCGATGACCTCACGAAATCCGTTGAGGATTTTCTCGGCAAACTCACCTGTCAGGATTTTTGTAAATTCAGAACAAATGCGCTCGGCGGCAATGTTGCTCAACAGCACGGCGTTTGTTTTTACCGAATTTGCCGTTTCACTTTCAAGCCTAAAGCCGAAGCGCGAGGCAAACCTCAGCGCTCGGAGAATGCGCAGAGCATCCTCACGTAATCTGTCGTCAGGGTTCCCCACACACCGTATTATTCCGTTTTTAAGGTCGTCAATGCCGTTAAACGGGTCGACTACTCCCCTGCTTTCACTGTAAGCAAGGGCATTAACGGTGAAATCGCGACGCGCAAGATCCCTGACTACGTCAGTTGTAAAGCTTACGCTGTCAGGATGACGGTTGTCGGTATAATCGCCGTCGATACGGTAGGTCGTGACTTCATAGGGCTGTTTGTTAATGATAACACCGACTGTACCGTGGCGGATCCCGATATCAACCGTACCGTAGCCCTGAAAACAATCTTTTATTTGGTTCGGTCTGGCGTCGGTACATATATCCCAGTCGTGCGGCTCAATGCCGAGCAGAGCGTCCCGAACGCAACCGCCCACAATAAAAGCTTCAAAGCCGCGGTTTTCAAGGGTTGAGATAATCAGTTTTACATCTTTGGGAATCTTTAAATTCATTTCATCATTCTCTGGGCTGCTGACAAAATATCAGCTGCGTAGTTTGATTTTGGCTTTGTTTTTATACTTTGAAATAAGGTTTTCGTTAATGCTGTAAATTACATTAAAGATAATTGCTGTCGCTGCCGCGCAAACAAGTAAGAATATCAGTGCGTTGGTACCAAGCGCTACCAAGCCGAAAAGCTCTCCGAAGAAAGCCGAACCGATTATGAAGCCTACCGTGCAGAAAATAATCATAGCGATCCTAAGTGCGTTAACGGGAATTGATAATCTGATTATCAAAAGCATTCCCGCAAGAGCTGTGATATACACGGAAATCGTTGAAAATTCTTCACTCGTTATAGGAATAATATTGGCAGCTCCTAATACTGCCGTGAGAATAATAATCAGTATGACGCATATTGCAGCCGGAACGGCACGCATAATTATATTGAAGGTAAAGTTACCCTTGATGATGTTTTTGTTCGGCTGAAGCGCAAGCACAAACGAAGGAATGCCAACGGTAAAGGCGCTTACAAGCGTGAGCTGAATTGGCTGGAAGGGATATTTCATGCTTGAGATGATAAAGAAAACCGCAAGCACAATTGAGTAAATCGTTTTTACAAGATACAAACACGAGCTTCGCTCAACATTGTTGATCGTTCTTCTGCCCTCTGCTACAACGTGAGGCATTGAGGCAAAATCGTTGTTTACCAAAACAATCTGTGAAACATTCCTTGCGGCTTCACTTCCCGACGCCATTGCAACCGAACAGTCAGCTTCCTTTAAAGCTAAAACGTCGTTGACTCCGTCGCCGGTCATGGCAACAGAGTGTCCCTGTTCCTTCAGAGCAATAACAAGCTTTTTCTTTTGCGCCGGCGTTACTCTGCCGAACACATTGCAGTTCTCCGCCGCTTCCTTCAGCTCCTCGTCGGTTGTGATTGTAGTCATATCCACAGCGTTTTCGGCGCCCTCGATGCCTGTGTCCATCGCGATGCTCTTTACGGTTTTGACGCTGTCGCCTGAAATAACCTTTAAGGTAACGCCCTGCTCTTTGAAATAGTCAATGGTTTCGTTAACGTTATCTCGAAGCTGATCTTTTATGAGGATAAGCGCCATTGGGTGCAAATCATCGGGCAGCTGCGACTCGGCGCGGAACTCTTCATCGGATGAACCGAGAACCAAAATACGCACCGTTTCTTTAATTTGACTTATATACCTATATATTTCCTCATATTTTTCTTTATCGGAAAAAACAAACTCTGCGGCACCGATAATATATGTTTTTCCGTTCTCAAATGTACCACCCGACCACTTCGTTTCGGATGAAAAAGCGACAAACTTTTTGCACTTCACGGGCTCGGTTCCCTCTGTATAATCGCTTATCGCCTGCAAGGTGGCGTTGATTTCATCGCTTGCCGCTACAATTGAGGAAAGTGCGGTTTTGATTTTATTGTCATTGGTGTTAAGGTTTATTATTTTGTGCACATTCATTTTATCGGCGGTCAGCGTGCCTGTTTTGTCGAGGCAGAGCACATCAACACGAGCGAGAGATTCAATGCAGTACATCTCGTTAATAAGCACATTCTTTTGTGAAAGACGGATTACCGACACCGCCAAAACGGTACTTGTCAACAAAATCATTCCGCCGGGGATCATACCTACAAGCGCCGCTACTGTTGAAACAACTGTGCTTTGCAGCGAATTGCCCTGAATGAAAAACTGGCTGACAAAAAGCAGGATTCCGACAGGAAAAATAATTATGGAGCAAAGCTTGATAATAAAATTAAAGGAGGCAAGAATTTGAGAATTGTTTTTCTTTAAATATTTCGCCTCGCTGTTGATCCTCGCCGCGTAGCTCTCGGCGCCTACACGGTTTACAAGAGCGTAGCAGGTGCCTGCCGAGATAAAGCTTCCCGACAACAGCTCGTCGCCTTCCTCCTTTTGAATCAAATCTGATTCACCGGTCAAAAGGCTTTCGTTGACCTTGCAAATTCCGTCAAGAACAACACAGTCGGCAGGAATTTGATTTCCGCGCGACAAAACAATAACATCGTCCTCAACGAGATCTTCCTTACTTACAAGGGTAATAACTCCGTCCCGCATAACCGATATTTTGCTCTCGGAAAGAATCGTAAGCTTGTCAACGCTTTTCTTTGAACGGATTTCCTGAATTATTCCGATTACCGTATTGAAAAATACAACGCCGATAAAAAGCAGATTTTTATACGAGCCGACAAGCAAAAGCGAAATAAAGAGAATAATATTTACTATATTAAACAGCGTTACTATATTATCGTAAAAAATCCGCCTGATTGACTTTGTTTTGATGTTTGATGTAACGTTGACCTTTCCCTGAGCCACTCTTTGGGCGACTTCTTCTGAGGTCAGTCCTTTTAATTTTGAAGAAATATCTGCCATAACTACCTCGAATAAATTATTGAAAATAATAAAAATTTTTCAAAAAAATCTCTGCTTACGCGCTGTTGGGATTTTTGGTTACCAAAAAAATTATTAATAATAACAGCTCATACTTATTTCTATTATAAATGCAAATCATAAGAAAGGCAACGGGAAGAAGGTGATTTTTTTGAAAAAAATTAAAAAATTCGTCGTTATTATGCTGACAACTGTTATGTTGACAAGTTCGGCTAACGCTATTTCGGCATCTGCCGGAGAGGAAAACAGTGTTTACCTCGGAGGTCAGCCGTTTGGTGTAAAGTTTTATAATGACGGCGTAATTGTTGTTGAGCTTGAATCATTTTTTGACGGAAAAAGCTATGTTTGCCCGTCAAAGCAAAGCGGAATCAAAGTTAACGATATTATAAAAACGGTTAACGGCGTTGAAATAAACTCGAACGAGGATTTGCAAAAGATCTCTGCCGAAAGCGGCGGTAAAGAAATGAAATTTGAAATAGAACGCGGAGGTGAAAGAATATCAAAAACTGTCACACCGAGAAAAAACACCTCAGGCGTTTATCTTTTGGGCGCATGGGTAAAGGACAGCTGCGCCGGTATAGGAACGGTAACCTATTACGACAGCGGTCAGAATTATTTTGCCGCTCTCGGTCACGGAATATGCGACAGCCAAACCACAGCTCTGCTTCCGCTTAAATCCGCCGAGGTTCTCGGAGCAAGTATCAGCTCGGTCTCAAAAAGCGTGGAAGGCAAGCCGGGCAGTATTAACGGGTATTTTACCGACAACAAGCTTGGCAGCCTGACCAAAAATACAAACAGCGGCGTTTTCGGCATTACGGGAGGTAAAAAAATTAACGCTTCCGAAAAGCTTCCTCTCGCACAAAACAACGAAGCGCACACAGGCGAAGCTAAGATTTATACCACTATCGACAACCGCGGCGTGAAAGGCTATGACGCGGAGATCAAACAAATAAGAAACACAGACAGGGACAGTAACGAAAATTTTGTAATAAAGGTTACAGACAGCAGACTTATTGAAAAGTGCGGCGGAATCGTTCAGGGAATGAGCGGCAGTCCTATCGTACAAAACGGTAAAATAATCGGTGCGGTAACTCATGTGTTTATGAACAAGCCTGATGAGGGTTATGGAGTGCTGATACAAAATATGGTGTCGAATTATAAAGAATAGCACTATATATTGTTAAAGCATGTCAGGAGTTAATATTTTCCACAAAAAACAGCCAAAAATTTTTGCAAAAATTTATTTGGAAACTATTGCCAAGTTTACCATTTTATGGTAATATTATATCACATTAAAATTTGATGGGAGATAACCGATATGGACAATAGTACAAAGATGATAATAACCGAGAACGCGTCTGAGTTTTTACAAGACGACATGAAAGTATTTCAAAGTTTTAACCTGTCTGTCGAATTTTGCATTAAGGACGGCGAAGAGCTTTGCGGAAGAATTGAGCATGAGCAGCCCGATGTTGTTGTGATGGACGCTTTTATGACTCGTCTTGACGCTATAAGCGTAATGCGCAGCATCAAACGCAAGAATATTAAGCTGCCTTTGTTTATCGTGTTTTCATCGTTCCACAGTGCTGTGCTTGAACGTGAGATCATGAATAACGGAGCATGCTATTTTGTGCTTAAGCCTTATGACCTTGAGCAGCTTTGCGAAAATATTTCGCTGTTGCTCAAAAAAAGCGACGCGAGGTTTAAATCGCCTGTCAGCATCGATTCCCTAAGCATTGAGCTGAGGGTGACCGAAATTTTGCATGAAATCGGCGTTCCGGCGCACATCAAGGGTTACCATTATCTGCGGGACTCGATTATGATGTCTGTTGAAAAACCTGAGATCATAAATGCCGTTACCAAACAGCTTTACCCCTCTGTTGCCAAAAAATACGACACAACTCCGTCAAGGGTAGAACGCGCGATACGCCACGCCATTGAGGTTGCCTGGGACAGAGGCGATATAGATGTGCTGAACTCTTATTTCGGCTACACCATCCACAACGACAGAGGCAAGCCCACTAACAGCGAATTTATCGCGATGATTTCCGACAGATTACGCCTGCAAATCAAAAACGCGTCGTAATGCGTAAAAAAGACAAATTTTAAGGGAGCCGCGTGGAATTTACACCGGTTCCCTTTATCTTTACACTATTTTAACTCTGCCTTGCCGAGAACCACGCTTCCCCATGTGCTCTGCCAATGGCATGAAGTGGTGTCATTCATCTGCTTGCGGAACATAAGACCTTTGGTAATATCAATGTCTTCATAGGGCGAGGTATCGCTGAGACGGTTATATAAAACATAGCGCGTGTAATACCTTCCGCGTGTAATATTGGTAATATCAAGCTCAAAGCGCTGTGAATTCACTTCCCCTTTTTTTCCGCTGTAAAAATCCTCGATAATAAACGAGGTTACGGGATACCGCCGCGCGTCATACACCTCTACACGCAGACAAAGATTATTTACGTCGGCAAGATTTTTCCACGTGAGCTCAAGCGGCATTTTTTCGTCGTCTGTAAAAAGGTTTGTTGTTCTTCCGTTATATTTTGCGTTAATCAAATTTACGTCGTTACGGCGCACCGGTTCTCTGAACTCATCATCATTATAGTCGTAGCTGAAAAACTCGTCCTTGTCGCCGCCAAGGTAATAGCGGATCGCTTCGTCAACCGAACCGTCATATATTTTTTTGCCCTGATCAAGCACGATACAGCGGCTGCAAAGATCCTGGATCGTGTTCATGTTGTGCGATACATAAAGCACCGTGCGGTTTTCGGTTTCGGCAAGCTCGCGCATTTTTTTGATACACTTTTGCTGAAACTTCATATCGCCTACTGCAAGAACCTCATCCATAATCAAAATTTCCGCGTCAAGATGAGCCGCGACCGAAAAAGCGAGTTTTACAAACATGCCCGACGAATAGCGCTTTACGGGAGTGTCAATAAACTTTTCACATTCGGAAAAACTGATTATCTCGTCGATTTTTGAGGATACCTCATCACGGTTCATTCCGAGTATTGCACCGTTCAGATAAATATTTTCCCTGCCTGTGAGCTCGCCGTGAAAGCCTGTTCCCACTTCGAGCATACTGGCTATCCTTCCGCGAAACGCGATGGATCCTGCGGTAGGCGAAGTTACTCGTGCAAGCAGTTTTAAGAAGGTTGACTTTCCGGCGCCGTTTGCGCCTATTATTCCTATGCGCTCGCCGCGCTTGATCTCAATATTCATTCCGTCAAGCGCGAGGAAGGTGTCGCCTTTTTCATAATTCTTGGCGCCGATCCTTCTGTTTGGATCCTCCCTTCCCGTGCGCTTTGCATACCAGCTTTGAAGGTCGCGCCTGAGCGTACCCGAACCGATTACGCCGAGTCTGTATTCTTTTGTCAGATCTTCGGTTTTTATTACGCAGTCCTTATCCAAATCAATCATATTTACACCGTATCTATAAAATTCTTTTCAACCTGGTTAAACACAATTATTCCCAAAAACAGAATAACAGCTGTTACAGCCATGCTGATTCCCAAATACATCCAAACAAGAGTGCCGTTGCCCAAAAACGCGTAACGGTAAGTTTCCACAATAGGCGCTACCGGATTCAGCAGCAATAACCAGCGATAGCTTTCCGATACCTTGGAAACAGGATAAACCACGGGCGTAATGTACATAAGCAGAGAAACGCCGAAGCTTACAAGAATAGTAAGGTCGCGGTATTTTGTGGTTATTGATGAAACAATCAGTCCCATGCCGGTGCCGAGCAGCGCGGTTTGGATAACTAAAACAGGAGTAAGCAATATTATTGCGTTGGGATGGACATTCGCTCCGAGAAAAGAGTAAATTATTATCATGGCAACAAACACAACGGTTTGCAAAAGATAATTGACAAGGTTATACATTATTCCGGAAATAGGCATTATCAGCCTTGGAAAATAAACCTTGCCGAAGATCCTCGCGTTACCGAGAAAGGTTGAGGACGCACGGTTAAAGCAGTTTGAAAAAAAGCTCCACAAAATATTACCCGACATATAAAACAAAAACTGGGGAGTACCGTCGGTAGGGATTCCCGCGATCACGCCGAAAATAACCGTAAAAACAGTTGTTGACAGCAGCGGGTTTATTATTATCCAGATAGGTCCGAGCACGGTTTGCTTATATGAATTAACAAGGTCGCGCTTCACAAAAAGCCAAGCGAGATCACGGTAACTCCACAGCTCGGAAAAATTTATGCTGAACAGTCCGCGCTTGGCGGTAACATAGGTTATTTTTTCATTTTGCATATTAAAATTCACTCCGGCATTATAATACGTTTAAAATAAATATAGCACAAAGTTATTTTTGTGTCAATTTATGTTGTTATCACGGTTGATTTATTGCAAAAATAGTGTTAAAATGTTAAAGATAAAAAATGCTGATATGCATCAAAAGGTATATCGGTAAAAAAGAAAGGATTTTTTTATGACTAAAACAGCTACAAAATTAATCAGCTTGACAGTGGCGTTAATGCTTGTTGTTTCTTGCTTTGCTCTTGCAGGCTGCGGCAAAAGCGCTTCGTCATCAAATGCTGCGTCCTCAAACAACGCAACGGTTGCTCCGGCTACAATTGCGGCTACATCCGATACGCCCTTTGAGTACACAGGAAAAAAGACTCCCATCGAAATCAAGGTTAAGGATTACGGCACAATCGAGGCTGACCTTTACGATGACCTCGCACCCGTTACTGTTGAGAACTTTAAGAAGCTTATAAACGAAAAGTTCTATGACGATCTTACCTTCCACAGAATCATCAAAGGATTTATGATTCAGGGCGGCGATCCCAAAGGTGACGGCACAGGCGGCAGCAGCGACAAAATCAAGGGTGAGTTCGCAAATAACGGCGTGCAAAACAATCTTGCTCACACAAGAGGCGTGCTTTCAATGGCAAGATCCAACGATCCCAACGGCGCAAGCTCACAGTTCTTTATTGTTCATAAGGACAGCCCACACCTCAACGGTGACTATGCGGCGTTCGGTGTAGTTACAAAGGGTATGGACGTTGTTGACAAGATTACCGAATCGGTTCCCGTAACAGACGGCAACGGCACAGTTGCAAAGTCAAACCAGCCCGTTATTGAATCGATCAGATTAAAATAATTCTTTACAGATTATCTGCCCGGCGGTTTTCGCCGGGCAGTTTTTATACTAATTCCTGATAGAAAGTAGACTTATATTTTGCGAGGATATTTTTCGCAAGACAATTATAACTTAAAATCGCATTGTAAGCGAGATTCTGTTTTTATTCGCGTCAACAGATAATATTTTTACGTTTACAACATCGCCTACCTTTAAAACCTCCGACGGATGTTTAATATATTTATCGCAGATTTGAGAGATGTGAACAAGTCCATCCTGGTGAACGCCTATGTCTACAAACGCGCCGAAGTCAATTACGTTACGAACGGTTCCCTTTAACTCCATGCCTTCTTTTAAGTCCTTGATGTCAAGTACGTCGGTGCGAAGTATGGGAGCAGGCATTTCGTCGCGCGGATCCCGTCCGGGCTTTGAAAGCTCCTTTACAATATCGTCAAGCGTGGGCAGTCCGATTCCGAGCTTTTCGGCAAGAGTTTTTGTACCCTTAGCCTTTACCCTGTTGGGCAAATCGGGAAATTTGGCTGTTTTTATTTCTTTTTCGGAATATTCGACAAGAGTCAGCAGTTCCTTAGCGCTCTTGTAGCTTTCGGGATGAACTCCCGTATTATCAAGCGGATTGCGGCTTTCCGGTACACGAAGGAAGCCCGCGCACTGCTCAAATGCCTTAGGGCCGAGCTTAGGCACCTTCTTTAATTCTGCACGAGAATTAAATTCGCCGTTCTCTTCACGGTAAGCCACAATATTTTTACATACTGTCGCATTCAAGCCCGAAACACGGAGCAAAAGCGCGGGAGAAGCGGTGTTCAGGTCGGCGCCTACGGAGTTAACGCAGTCCTCAACTACACCGTCAAGAGCTTCTCCGAGGCGTTTTTGGGGCATATCGTGCTGATACTGACCTACGCCGATTGCTTTGGGCTCTATTTTTACAAGCTCCGCAAGAGGATCCTGGAGCCTTCTGGCAATTGAAACAGCGCTTCTGAGAGTCAGGTCAAGCTCGGGAAGCTCGGTTGCCGCAAGCTTTGATGCAGAGTAAACCGAAGCGCCGGCCTCGCTGACTACCATATAATACACCTTGCGGTCAAGCTCCTTAATTGCATCGGCGGCGAACATTTCGGTTTCTTTGCTTGCAGTTCCGTTTCCGATCGAGATAATATCTACATTATGCTTCTTAATCAGCTGAATAAGCTTTTGCTTTGATTCGGCAGCCTTGCGTTCGCCGTGGGTGGGATATATTACGGCTGTGTCGAGCACCTTGCCCGTTCCGTCAACAACGGCAACCTTGCAGCCTGTGCGGTAACCCGGGTCAAGGCCGAGAACTGTTTTGCCCTTAACAGGCGGCTGCATTAAAAGCTGTTTGAGGTTGACCGCAAATACCTTTATAGCATTTTCCGACGCTTCTTCGGTGAGCTCGCTTCTTATTTCACGCTCAATTGAAGGAAAGATCAGGCGGTTATAGGCGTCGTCGCCTGCCTCTCTGAGAATATCGGAGCAAAGAGGATTTGTTCCGCGGTCAAGAGCACGGTGGATCACCGACAGCGGTTTGTCCTCGTCAAGAGTAAGAGAAACCTTTAAATAGCCCTCCTTTTCTCCCCTGTTAACGGCGAGAATGCGGTGGCCTGCAATTTTCTTTACACCCTCGTTAAAATCGTAGTAGGTGGTATAAACGCTGTCGTTGTCAGCGTCGGAAGCAACCGAGGTTATACTTCCTGATGTACGCGCGATTTCGCGCAGTCTTTTGCGGATTTCAGCGCTGTCCGAAACCTGCTCGGCAATAATATCCATTGCCCCCTGAATTGCCTGCTCCGCATTTTCAACACCCTTTTCGGCGTCAACATAATCCTCTGCCGAAGCGTTCGGGTCAAATCCCTTTTCCTGCTTAATAATAGCTACGGCAAGAGGCTCAAGACCGCGCTCCTTGGCTACCGAAGCCCTGGTTTTGCGCTTGGGTTTGAACGGGCGGTAAATATCCTCGAGCTCGCTTAAGGTTTGTGCATTATCAAGCGAATTTACTATTTCATCTGTAAGCTTTTCCTGTGCGTCAATAAGGTTCTTGATCTCTTCCCTGCGTTTGTCGAGTCCGCGAAGATATTCAAGCTTTTCACTGAATTCACGGATAAGCTGGTCATCCATTGAGCCGTGCATTTCTTTACGGTAACGGGCGATAAACGGAATGGTGTTTCCGTCATCGAGCAGCGAAATTATATTTTGAGCGTATTCTTCTTTTATTTGAAACTGCTGTGCAAGTGTTTGTGCGTAATCCATGTTTTCCTCCAAAAGTAAATCAATTTAAAATGGTACAATGACAATAAATATCATTGTACCACATTTGTGTTGATTTTGCAAACATCAAAACTGTTGTGCTGAACAAAACACCGCGCACGCTACGTTTGCGCAGCCTGCTTTTTTAAGGTTTTTGGCACATTCCCCGAGCGTTGCTCCGGTTGTAATGATGTCATCAATAATAATTATGTTTTTGCCTTTTACCTGAAGTGGATCAATACACCTGAATACACCCTTTACATTATCATATCGCAGCGAAGCCTTGAGCGTATGCTGCTTTTTATTGTATTTGACCTTTTTGAGTGTTTCAAGATAGTCTATCCCCAACAGCTCGGAACAGTCTCGGGCAAGCAGTTCAGCCTGATTATACCTGCGCCGTTTAAGATCCTTCTTATGCATCGGAACACAGGTAACATAATCTATGGCTTGCAGCAGTTCGGGCGGATAAAGCTCCAATATCGAGCCGGCAATATAATATGCCATATCAGCGGAATAGTTTTTTCTTTTTAAGAATTTAAACCGCTTTACCGCATCAGCGTAGCAGCCGTTGTAAACAAACGGAGCCGGGCACAGCCAACCTCCCAAGGCATGTCTTTTGACCGAAAACTCAGGCAGCTTTCCTATGCATTTTTCGCAGGCGCATTCATTTTCGTTAATCAGTTTATCGCAAAACGGACAGCGGTTGGGATATAAAATTCCGATCAGGCGCTTTTTTATTTTCGAGTTCATATTTTTAACCCGGATTTCTGACAGAAGAAACAGCACCCGAAGAATAACTGTCCGGGCTTGTTTCCACTGTCACAGTTGAAACAGCTGTAGCTATTTGGTCGCTTTCAAGGAAATAGGGATACAGTTTTTCTTCATCCTCAAGAACGATCATGTATGAATTTAGCTTATCACCGGCAGAGTACCGGCTTACCTGAGAATTTGTTTTTAAGCTGCTGTCAAGCTCTGACACGGGAGTTTCGGGAGTGTAAACAGTTATCTCGGCTCCTTCGCTGATTCCCGCGGCGCTTGTGTAAACTGTTCTTACGCTGTTTATGATTTCTTCGGTTTTGGGAGTATGATCATAAGTAATATTGTTTATTGAGAAATTGTATGAGTAGCCGTTAAGCTTACTGAGATTATCAAGCGTTGCTTTCCAGTCGCACTTATAAACGGTGGAGTCGTAATTACTTCCGGACTTTGAGGTGCTTTCGGTATAAGTTCCGTTAACAGTACCGTCGCTGTTAACAATACATTCGGACTGTTTTTCCCCGTTTGCATTGGTGAGAATATATTTTCCGGCTATATTGTTAAGAATGTCAGCTTGCGGCATATTATTCGCAAGAGATGACTCAGAGATTTGATTTTCCGGTGTAGTTGTAACCTTGCTGTTGTTGTAGAGAAACACTCCGAAAACGACCGAAGCCGCAACAACAAGAGCGGTAATTACCGCCACTACAGCAGGCGCGGTAAAGCGCGAGCGTCCCGAATTGCCTGCGAGCTGGTTACTGTAGCTGTAGTTTGCGCTGAAACGAAGCTTGGTTTTTGTTCGCTTTTCGTATTCGAGAATCTGTTTTTTCAAATTTGCTTCGCCGTAACGCAGACGTGACCTGACAGTATTGGCGTTTACTCCGATTAAAGCCGCGATTTCGCTTCCCTTTAAGCCCTGAAAATACTTTAGCTCAATGCACTGAGCCTGCTCCTTTGGCAGATTACCGATAAACTTTCTGAGTATTTTGCGCTGGGTTGACTCATCAAGCTTTATTTCGGGATAAGAGTCGGAATTGTCCTCGATCACATTGTCAAAAGCCGCGTCGGTATCCTCATCTCCTACCGCTGAATAGTTGACGTTTCTTTGGATTTTCCTGTAATAGTCGGTGCATTTATTATTTGCTATGGTAAGCAGCCATGGCTTGAACCGCTTCGGATTTTTCAAATTGCCTATATTTTGATAGGCGGAAACGATGGTTTGCTGTGTCAATTCCTCCGCCTCATACGGATTTTTAACTTTATCAAGACAAAAACGGTAAACCTGGTTGCGAAATTCATCATCCAAAATATTCCAGCTTGAGTTATCTCCGTTTTGCACAGCAATTACGGCATCGGTAATTCTTTGATTATCCATTCTTATCCTGCCTTTATTCTCTCTTTATATTTCGGTTAATCTCCCGGTTCGGTTTTTTATCCGAACACCGCATTCCTCAGCGATTCACGATCGTTCATCGGAAAAGCAATAATGAACTGTTCATTTTCAAATGGAATGGGATCGGGCAAATATTCAAAGCCGATCTTTTTATCATTCATGGTAACTTTATTATATTGATAAACTTCGTTTTCGCCATTGGTGTAAACCAAACCTATATCAGGTGAATCTATCAGTCCCCCGTTCCCTACGGGAATAATCCCGGCAAGGACTGCATTTTCGGATTGATCATCAAAGGTGTAGACTTCACATTTTCTTTCACTGTGGGGATAGCGTGTGTCAACAATCAGCTCAACTGTTCCGTTTCTGTCAATGTCGTAGGTATAATAACTCTTTTCACCGGGATTGCTGCTGTAACGGTCGAGCACGGCGGAATAAGCCTCAAAAATCTGCTGACGGTTATCGGGCTCGGTTTGCGGTTCGGTTTCGGTTTGCATTTGCGGAGCTGTTTCCTGCTGAGCCTGTGTGACCGGCGTTGTTTGTTCCGCCGCTTTTGTTTGCGGCGCGGTAGTTGCCGCCAATGTAATCTCAACTGGAGTTTTCTTTTTATTGCTTTTGTTTGAACCGCTGTTGGCTATTCCGTTAATGAGTATAACAGCAGTGATTACAATCATAATTGCCAAAACGGAAAGAACCGCAATAAGAACTTTTACCGGCGTTCGCATTTTGCGCGGTTTATACGCATCTGCCGGAGCCTGAGCTTCCTGCTGCCCCACGTATGTGGGAGCAGGAGCATAATTATCAAATTGCGCCGAAGGCTGTGCATTCTGCAGGACAGTTTCAGACGCTTTGTTTGAATAAGCCTCAAAAATGCCTGCAAAGCATTGCTGCGCTCTTTCTCCGGATATAACGGTTCTGATTACCTGTCCGTTATAATAATCCTTAAACGGCAGCATCGATGCGCCTTTAATGCCGTAATAACTGACACCGGTTTTTTTCTCATGCTCCTTTATCCAATTGCGAACACAGCAGCGGGCGAGGTAAAGTCTGGTTTGAACCGTGCCCTCGCCGCACCCGGTAACCTGAGCCGTTTCCTGAACGGTCAGTCCGCAATAATAGAAAAGAACAAGCGACTGCCTTTGAACCATGCTCAAGTTATCAATGATTTTAGTCAGCTTATCGCTTAAATCTGCCCGTTCGGCATAAGCCTCGGGAATAAGCAGTTCTTCTTCAGACTTAGGAACAGGCAGTTCGATCTCCGTTTTGTCCTCATCCGGGAACACTACGCTGTCTTTATCGCCGGAGTTCATAATATTGTAGCACTCACTTAAAGTCAAATGCAAAAGACGAACAAGAAAGGTGGATATATCACGCAGTTCTTTAAGATTGACCCAGATGTCGGCAAACACCTTTTTTAATATTTTTTCCGCGATCACGGAATTTCCGACCGTAGTAAAAGCAAGAGCATAAACATATTGATAGTAACGTTTGTATATTTCTTCAAAGCAGGATTTGTTTCCTTGCTGCGCTGCAATGATTAATGCTTTTTCTTGAACATTCATAATCAGTTACCTACTCTTTTTTTATTATTCTACACTGTTTTATATTTTTTTACAATATTTAGACGTATAAAATTTACAAAAAGTTTTATTTTTTTTAAAAATAAACACAACCGAGACCGGATGTGTTTACTTTGCTGTGTTAAATTTTATTTTGACTGACGGTTTAGCTTAAATACAGCTTTAAAGGTGGTACCGTTTTCTTCGCTGCTCTCGGCTGTAAGCTTGCCGTTCATGCTTTGCACAATGTTTTGAGCAATTGAAAGCCCAAGTCCGTAGCCCTTGGTGGTTCTTGATTTTTCCGCACGGTAGAAGCGGTCGAAAATATGCTCGAGATCTTCTTCGGAAATGACGTTTCCGTAATTGTTCACCGAGAATGTTATTTTGTCATCGGCCTTTTTTAGCTTAATTGTAATGTTGCTTTTGTCGCTTGAATACTTAACCGCGTTGTCTGTAAGAATATGAGCAAGCTGTTTGAGCTGTAGAGAATTGCCGTAAATTATCACATCGGGCTCGATTTCGGTAATAATCAAAATTTCCCGCTCAAAGGCAACCGGTTCAAAATTAAGCGCCGTACCCTCGACTATTTCGCTTAAATCAACATCGCTGAACTGAATATTATTATTGCCTGCGTCGGACTTCGCCAAAAACAGCATTTGATCAATAAGCTGTTTCATGTGTGTAGCCTCTTCTTCGGTGCTTTCGAGCCACTGGGTTTCTTCGCTGACGGTGTGGTCTTGATGCTTCATCATGATGTTATTGTTTGCAAGAATTACCGTTAACGGAGTTTTCAGCTCATGGGAAGCATCGGCAACAAACTGCTTTTGCTGCTGCCATGCCTTTTTCACAGGCTTTACCGCGAAACCTGACAGCCAAAGGCTGATAAGGAAAATAACTGCCATACTTCCGAAAAATAAAAGTGCACTGATTATCACTGTGTTAAAAAACGTGTTATACACGCTGCTGTTATCGGTAAAAATAATCTTAACCTCTTCTTTATAATCATCGCGCAAAAACATAAGACCGTAATCGTTGATTTGACCGTTGCGCTGCTGATGAGAAGACACAAAAGCCACACACTTTTTAAGGGTTTCATCTTCTATAGTAAGGTTATTTTCACGCTTACTGTCGATTTCGCCCTCGTCATCAAGCTCAACAATAACATAGGATGAAAGCTGCATAGGCATTCCGCCTTTATCCTGACGCTTGCCGATTTTATCAATCATCGGCATTTCGCCTTCGTCCATGTGTCCGTCTTTTTTCAGGATTTCGCTCATGCCATGTTCAAGGTTAAAATATGCGGTATTGTAGCTGTTGTAACACACCACAACAAAGATTGAAAGGATCACAATTCCGACAAGCAGCATATTCACAGTTATAATATTTTTTCGAAGCCGCTTAATCATTTTACTTCTCCAATCTGTATCCCATTTTCTTAATGGCTTTTATTTCTGTGGAAGAATTAATAAAGTGAAGCTTCCTTCTTAAAAAGGATATATATGCTTCTACGTTGTTTGAGCCGGCGTCGGAATCGTAACCCCAAACCTTGACTATAATGTCGTCCTTGGAGTGTATGGCTTCCGGAGCCGAAATGAACAGCTTTAGAATTTCTGCCTCTTTAAAATTCAGATGTACCGACTTGGTGCCTTTTGAGAGCATATTAGTCGACGAGTTAAAGGTAAAGTCACCGTAACCGGTTTCGTCGAGCATAACCTCGCCCTTTCGTCTTGTCAGCGCCTTGATCCGGGCAATAAGCTCCTCGGGAGCAAACGGCTTTGTCATATAATCGTCAGCACCGCTGTTTAGTCCGCTGACCTTGTCCGGAATAGTATCCTTTGCGGTGAGCATCAAAATCGGCGTACTGACTTTCTTTTCCCTAAGCTCATAAGCAACCTCAAATCCGTCCTTGCCGGGCAGCATTATATCGAGAATTATCAAATCATAAATTCCGCTGAGTGCGTATTCCAAACCGTCATTGCCGTCGTAAACTACGTCAGCCATATATTTTTGTTCAATTAAAATTTGCTTTAGCGCATTGGCAAGGCGTTTTTCGTCTTCAACAATCAATATCTGCATATGAACCCTCTTTCCTTTTGCGTTTATTATTATTATTTTATCATGATTAATTGTACTCGGCAAGGCTTAAAAATTCCTTAAATGCAAGAATTTCGTAATTAATCAAAAAAGTGTATTAAAAAAATTTTTTTATAAAATTATTTTATTTTTCTATTGACAAATCACTTATGTGATGATATAATTACTCTTGTTGAGTAAAGAAAACTTGATATTTGCGAGTGTGCTGGAATAGGCAGACAGGCACGTTTGAGGGGCGTGTGTCTTTGACGTACGGGTTCAAGTCCCGTCACTCGCACCAAAAAGATAAATCTCAGAAATGGCTTTATAAAGCGGTTTCTGGGGTTTTCTTTTTTTACCTCAAACGTGCCTGATTTGGATTTTTCCGATTTTTTTCCGATTATGCTTAAAAATGTCAGATTTCAAGCCATTTTCGAGATGTTCACCTATCGGAAAACTTAAATTTTTCCGATTTTTCAAGAGGTTTTTCCGATGAAATCAGCTTGAAATTGAAAAAATGGTAAAAATCGTATGTAAATCATATAAGCTAATTTGAACAATATTTTGTGCATTATGCACTATACAATGATGCAACTGCATTTGCAAGTGATTCTTTCACAGATTCTATCTCGTGCGTATAAATATTTAGTGTCGTACTCGTCTGCGAATGTCCTAACCAAGATGATACTGTTGTAACGTCCGATTTCGCACCTACAATCGCCTGTGTTGCATAAGCGTGCCTAAATGAATGTAAACCTTTAAATGTTATTCCCTCGCGCTCACAAAAGCGTTTAAGCCAAGTATAAGGGGTGTTTGGATGTATGGGGTTTCCGTCCCATTGCGTGAACAGCCTATCCGTTTCGTGCCATTGGTCGCCCGCGTTTTTCTTTTCTTCCGCTTGATATGCGTAAAGCTCAAACAGAATACTCGAAACATTTTTTGGCACATTTACCGTTCTAACACTTCTTTCCGTTTTCGGGGTATCGGTGTATGTGCCGGTTGCCTTGTTTCGGTAATTGCTTGTGCGCTCAATGTGGATAACTCCTGTTCTAAGGTCAATGTCTTTCCACTCCAAGCCTAAAACTTCTCCGCGCCGCATACCCGTAAACGCTAAGAGATTAAACAATGCTTTGTACTGCGCCGGAGCATCATTTAGTGCCGCCAAAATTGTTTTAACTTCATCACAAGAATAAACTTGTTTTTCTTGCTTTTGTGTTTTTGTGGGCTTTACTCCCTTGCAAGGGTTAAATGTCCTTATGTTATTTATAACAGCATAATTCATTATGTCAGATATAAATGTAAGATAATGCTTTTGAGTCTTTTGGGATAATCCTCCGCCTGTGGTTTGATTTACACCATCCTTGCTTAAACTCAAGATAAAATCCTGAATCTGCATTGTTGATAAATCAATAACCTTAACTTTACCAATCGCCGCATATGTTCGAGTCTTTAATCCCTTGTTGCGTTCTATGGTTGATGGCTTCATTTCTTTAAGTTGTTCTTGAAGTTCAAACCACTTGTCCGCAAGCTGTTCAAACGTAATCTTGCGAGTAAAACCGTTTCCTATTCCCGTGTCAAGTTCCTGTTGGATTTTTTCTTCAAACTTGACGGCTTGACGTTCAGCCTCCTTCCGTGCTTGTTTGAGGGTCATATTTTCGTCAGGCTTGTACGTCATTGTAGCCTCACTATTTTTCAATCTATGGTCGTAAACCTTGATTTGAAAAACTATGCCCTTTTTATTCTCTCTCATTTTGATAGTTGCCATAATTCAATTCCTCCTTAAATCAAGCAGAAACCAAATCGGCATTGATAGCACTATTATTATAGCACGAAAGATAATCAAAAATCAAGTCCAAATTGATTAAATTTTTGTTGCCAACGCGAACAGATTGTATATTACCGCATTTAACCAATCGCCTTAACGCTCTAATGGTGAAAGAGGTTTCGGGGTCTGCGGCTTTTACTTCTTCATATGCTTTTGGTATGGTTCTCATTCGAGGTAATCTATTAGTCATTTCTTATATCTCCATTTCTATATATTCGTTAAAAAATTAGCGGGAGTTTAATTTGTCTCCCGCCATTATATTAGTATTCAATCAATAAAAGTTAGTTTGTTTCCATTATCATAAAGTGTTATCTTTATTTTCTTCCAAAATAATAGTCACATATAGTACGACTGTCGTGATTAGCACAATCTAAAAACTGTGTATAGGCATAATAAACGCCTTCGCAACCAGCATAAATATCATCTTCGAATTTTACAACAACACAATTCTTTTTTGTGTAATTATCCGACTCTACCAAAAGACTAATTATATATAATTCATCTTCAATTCTATCATTTGGAATATCGCTAATATAAGTTAGTTCTATATCTGCATTTTCTTTAATAATCTCAAGGATTGGTTTTGTTGGTTCATTTTTTATAATCTCTTTTGTTTCTCCTATTGTTGGATATTTTGATTTTGTCAACTCATAAAGTTTATATGTAATCATATTTATTCCCCCTTTATAAAGCTTTACTTCGTTAAAAAATTGGCGGGAGTATAAAGATTCCCGCTTTAATTTTTTCAACAAAAAATACGGTTGCCATATACGACAACCGCTTTTTGTTGGAACTATTTATAGTTATTCGGAAATTGTAGCACTTCCACTTTCGCTTTCATATTGCTTTAATTCTTCTTCTGCTTTACGCTTAGCATTTTTTATTGCGATAATATCTATAAAATTTTTTAGGCATAAGTCAAATATTTTTTCTTTTTCAGAAATAAATCTTCTTTCTACATCTAAATCCTGTATTGCTGATTGATATACCGGCATCAATTCTGCAATTACTTCTTGTCGGATTTCATTTTTTAGTTTTTTAATATCCATATTTCATTTTCCTTTATAGATTATTTTTTT
>CADAYK010000039.1 GCA_902792105.1 uncultured Ruminococcus sp. | reverse complement strand
TTATCTACGTCCCACGCTTATCAAGGATCTGGTTCAAAAGCTTGACGGCACGATCGTAGAATGTATGACCGCCTACGGAGGTAATCGCAGTACGCCGGAATCCCATCATCAAATTGCCGAGGAACACGGATTTACCGATATAGCTCCATTTGATTTGATGGACGAGGACGGCGAGATCGAAATACCGTTTAAAGGCGGCAACCGGCTCAATAAAGCATATGTCGGAAGTCATCTGGAAAATTATAAAAATGTATTGGTGTTATCTCACTTTAAAGGACACGCGATGGCAGGCTACGGCGGAGCGCTGAAAAATATATCTATCGGTATGTCGTCCGTCAGCGGAAAGATACTTATCCATTCGGGCGGTGAACGCACCGAGGGCAGTATTATGAGTGCCGATCAGAACGCGTTCTTAGAGGCGTTGGCAGAAGCGTCTAAGGCGATCACGGGCTATGTCGGTAATAAAAATATGATTTACATATCCGTGATGAACCGTCTTTCAGTTGACTGCGACTGTGAAGCGAACCCTGCCGAACCTGATATGCATGATATCGGTATTCTTGCGTCCACCGATCCTGTCGCGCTCGATCAGGCATGCATTGACTTTGTCTATTCCGCTCCCGACAGCAGCTCGCTGACAGAGCGGATCGAATCAAAAAACGGTATCCATACCTTGGAGCACGCCGAGAAAATCGGATTGGGCTCAAGACAATACCGGCTGAGAATGGTAGAATAAGAACGGTTTTTTCGATAACTCATATGTTCCCATACCGAACTTTTTGTTAAGCCCTGTAGTGCCGAAGATAGTTGCTTGGAGACGAGCTGTGAAAATAGGAAGATGCCAACACTTTTAGTGAGTATTTCTTTATCTTTTGAAGCTGACTTTTACAGTCGGCTTTTTATTTTGCGAATCACTCATATGTTATCCTACGTAGTTTCTTGCGTTGGTTTATGGACAACGGAAGAATAATCTGTTATCATTAATATAATAATTGCTGTATTTTAGGGGTTAATGGTATGACGAAGAAATTGTTTTTACAGGCGATCGGAAAATTTATACTCGGCTTAATTCTGTTTGGGTTTGTTCTTTTTGTGCCTGCCGGAACGATTCATTACCCTAACGGATGGCTTTTGATTTCGGTTTTGTTTATCCCGATGTTTATTGCAGGCATTGTAATGATGTTAAAAAATCCTGAGCTCTTAAAAAAGCGCCTTAACGCGAAAGAAGAAGAAAAGGAGCAGAAAAAAGTTGTTGCCTTAAGCGGAATAATGTTTCTTGCAGCATTCGTTATCGCAGGACTTAACTTCCGCTTTAAATGGCTTGTTTTACCGAAATGGGCTGTGATCATAGGTACAGTAGTATTCCTTTTGGCTTATGCTATGTACGCCGAAGTGCTGAGGGAAAACACCTATCTTTCAAGAACGGTCGAGGTACAGGAAAACCAGAAGGTAATTGATACGGGGCTGTACGGTATTGTTCGTCACCCAATGTATTCGGCAACGCTGTTCCTGTTTTTGTCTATGGGGATCATCCTCGGTTCGCCTATCTCATTTGTAATTCTGCTTTTATACATCCCATTAATTGCAAAACGAATAAAAAATGAGGAAATGGTTCTTGAAGAGGGACTGATAGGATATTCCGAATATAAAGCGAAAGTAAAATATAAAGTAATTCCGTTTGTTTGGTAAAAACGCTGACAGGCATATTTATAAGCAAATACGTAAAGTGGACATACCCAAAGCTTTATAATCAATAGCTGACTTAAAATATCGGAGTGAGATAATGGAATACGGTTTTTCGATTTTGATGGCTGCTTTTTCTGCAGCATTGTTATTATATGCAGGCTTGATGGCATTGCTCAAGGATTATAAAATGATTCCGCTTCGCGCGAGAGTATCGGTCAAGCCGAAGAATGAAAAGAAGTATATGACGCAGCTTGCAAAGGTAATCGCGCTTGTTGCGATATCGCCGGCGCTTAGTGCACTGGCAGGATTGTGGAATCCGTTGGCGGGTATGATCGTACTGATACTTGCAGCCATATTCTTTATTTGGCTTGGCACAAAGCTTATGAGAGATGTTGAGTGACAGAAAACGGAGAGTTTGATTATAACTTATGATCTTGAAAAGAGTCTTGCTGCCCACAAAGCCGGTACAGCTGTAAAACACAAAGACAAAAAAGTTACTTCCTTTATGATGTATGAAAATACATTGCAAAGTCCCCGGTGCAAAAATATTGAAAAATAAAACGTAATGTGATAGAATATTACAAAAAGAGTTGCGGAGGGGTATAAAATGATAATTCACGACATTTCACGGGACGCGCTGAAAACACCGGTTTACGAGGGCGATCCCGAAACTCAGGTTATACGGATTAAAAACATGGACGATCTTGATGAATATAACCTGTCAGCCGTTTCAATGTCCGCGCACTGCGGAACCCACATTGACGCTCCGCTTCATTTTTACGAGGAGGGAAGCCCGATTGACGAGCTTCGCCTTAACACCTTTTACGGAAAATGCACGGTTATTTCGGTCGAGGGCATTTTGACCGGCGAGGACATGGAAAAGCTTCTGCCATACTGCAAGCGCAGACTTATTTTACACGGAAACGGACAAACTTTTCTGTCGCATTCCGCCGCTATTGTTCTTGCCGAAAGCAGGATCGCGCTTGTAGGCACCGACGCCGATTCGATCGCTCCGCCTTTTGACGAGACAAAGCCTCACCGCGAGCTTGCCCGCGCCGGAATTGCGATTCTTGAAAACCTTAACCTTGAAAATATCGACGACGGCGATTACGAGCTTTGCGCCTTTCCGTTAAAGCTCGGCGGACTTGAAGCCGCGCCGTGCCGCGCTATTTTGCTCGAAATGGAAAAGGGACTTAATTAAGGGCACCTCTAAAAATATTTGGCTGCCCATAGGTACAAAGCTTTCCCGGCATATTCTTCCGGCAACACCGCACAATTCAAGGCGCACGGCTTGCAATCTCGGCAAGGCGTCAGCCTTACCTTGATTTATTTGTACAACCTGACGAAAAATCTTGCTGCGCAATCCGCACACCTGAATTATGCGGTATTGCCTTCCCAAAATTCCTTGTTATTAGTCAGAATGACTGCGTCGTTTTGACAATAATCTACTATAAAATATTCGCACCTCTGAACAACAGAATATATTAAGAGGTGCTTTTAAGGAGCAATCATGATAAAATTAGTTGTATTTGACCTTGACGGTACGCTTGTAAACTCACTTACCGACCTTGCGCTGAGTGTCAACAAGGGACTTAAAGCCGCCGGGCTTGAAGAACATCCCGTCAACCGCTACAAAACCTTTGTCGGCAACGGAAGGGAAATGCTTGTAAGGCGCGCAATGGGTGACGCCGCGGACGACGCCGAAAAGTTTGCCCTTGTGCTCGATACCTTTAACAGGGAATACGAAATCCACTGCAACGACAACACCGAGGCTTACGAAGGCTGTTCCGAAATGCTCGACATACTTGCGGAAAAAGGTATTTTTACAGCCGTTTTGTCGAATAAGCCCGACGAGTTTGTAGAGCAGATTTTAACCAAGCTTTATCCGAACCACACCTTTTCGGCGGCGTGGGGACAAAAGCCCGAATATAAGTGCAAGCCCGACGGCGAAAGCCTTCACGCCATGCTTGCGCAGTTTGAGATCCTGCCCGAAGAGTGCATGTATATCGGCGACAGCGACGTTGACGTCTACACTGCTCAAAACGGCTCGGTGCATATGGCGGGCGTAAGCTGGGGCTTCCGCGAAAAAAGCGAGCTGATCACGGCGGGCGCGCCCTATGTTGCAAACACAGCCGAACAGCTTTTGGAGTACATTATCAATTATGAATAAGCCTAATTATCAGCGTGAGCTTGACAAAGTAATAGAAGAAAATCAAAGAGCAGGCAAAACTCCGCGCCTGCTCCTTCACGTTTGCTGCGCTCCGTGTTCAAGCTACTGCCTTGAATATCTCACGCAGTATTTTAGTGTTACCGTCTATTATTTCAATCCGAATATTTCTATAAAAGAAGAATATCTTCATCGCCTTAACGAGGAAAAACGCCTGATAAGCGAAATGGATTTTAAAAATCCCGTCGATATAATCGAGGGTGTATATGATCCGCAAATGTATTTTGACGCCGTAAAGGGGCTTGAAAACGAGCCCGAGGGCGGAAAACGCTGCGAAAAATGCTTCGAGCTGCGGCTCGGCTCCGCCGCTGAAACCGCAAAAACAGGCGGCTACGATTATTTTACGACCACACTGACCATAAGTCCGCTTAAAAACGCGCAGCTTCTAAATGATACAGGCGCCGCGGCAGGCAAGGCGCACGGCGTCAGCTGGCTGTACAGCGACTTCAAAAAGAAGGAGGGCTACAAGCGCAGCATCGTCCTCTCAAAGGAACACAACCTCTACCGCCAAAACTACTGCGGCTGTGTTTTCAGTTCGCGTATTTTTTAGTTCGCGTACTTTACGTTTGATTTATTGGTAACGTTTGGCGTTTCGCGAGAAAGAATAGAAATAAGTCAAACTGTGATGGCAATGGAAACGGCGTTTGGCTTTATTTGCTCTCTGACTGATATTTGTTTCGGCTTTAATGCTGTTGAATTTAAGGGCAAAGGTAAAAAAGCCTTCTCCCTGCGTGGAGAAGGTGTCGCGCTTATTTCGTTGTTAATTACTTTGCCGCTTTTAATGTGTGAACGGCGGTTTATTTTTACTCATACTCATACCGGCGTGACGGATGAGGGGTCGCCGAAGGCGCATTTTTAGTTCGCGTACTTGATGTTGGTCTGATAGATAACCACGGCGTTTCGCGAGAAAGAATAGAAATAAATCAGACTGTGAGGGCAATGGAAACGGCGTTTGGCTTTATTTGCTCTCTCGGTAAAATGCATCGAATGAAAAAATATATTGTAGGGAACGGTCCCTGTGCCGTTCCTAATTATGCGAAAGAAGCCGTTTTCCGAACAACTAAACCATCTATTATATGCAGTTCACAAAATCTAATTCCGCTAACCACTATTACACTAAATACAGTCCTCTATATTGTGTCTGCGTTTTTTTGCCCACTATATATAGTGCCAATACTGTAACGAAAAATATATTTTCTGTAACTTGACAAAGTGAATAAAATCAACGAAACAAGCCTGTAAATCCCCGGAAAGGCGCATAAAACCTATACTTCCGCCTTGTGTTAAAATTGTAACGAACGGTTACAACACACCCATATCATGTGTTTAATTCTTTTAGAGAATACTACATATTGTGCTTTTGTGCAAAAAAACTATTGCTTTTTCCTTAACGGTAGTGTATAATATATTTCGCACGGCAAAAACTGCCGTACCCTAAATCCACAACTACATTTAGAATTTGAAATAATGAAAAACGCAAAAGGGGAAGGCAATAATGAAAATAATCAAAAGAAACGGCTCGGAAGAGGATTTTAACGTTGTTAAAATTATTAACGCCGTAAAAAAGGCGAATAATTCAAACGACACGCCGTTTTTAACAGACGAACAAATTAACGATATTGCGGATTATGTTGAGTACAAGTGCAACAAAATGAACCGCGCCGTGTCCGTTGAAGAAATTCAGGACATGGTTGAGGATCAGCTCATGGCGAAGGGCGCCTTTGAGCTTGCAAGGCGTTATGTGCGTTACCGTTACAACCGCTCGCTTATCCGCAAGGCAAACACTACCGACAACCGCATTTTGTCGCTTATCGAGTGCAACAACGAAGAGGTCAAGCAGGAAAACTCCAACAAAAACCCCACCGTTAACAGCGTTCAGCGCGACTATATGGCAGGCGAGGTGAGCCGCGACCTCACCAAGAGAATGCTGCTGCCGCCCGACATCGTCGAGGCCGACAAGCAGGGCATCATTCACTTTCACGACTCCGATTACTTTGCCCAGCATATGCACAACTGCGACCTCGTAAACCTTGAGGATATGCTGCAAAACGGCACGGTGATCAGCGACACCCTCATTGAAAAGCCCCACAGCTTTTCAACCGCCTGCAACATCGCTACCCAGATCATCGCTCAGGTAGCCAGCAACCAGTACGGCGGTCAGAGCATAAGCTTAACTCACCTTGCGCCCTTTGTTCAGATCTCGCGCGAGAAGATCCGAAAGGAAACCGTCGCCGAATTCGAGGAAATCGGCATTGACGCAACCGAGGAAAAGATCAACGAGGTTGTTGAGCGCCGTCTGCGCCTTGAGGTGAACCGCGGCGTTCAGACCATTCAGTACCAGGTTGTTACACTGCTCACAACAAACGGCCAGGCTCCGTTTGTTACCGTATATATGTACCTCAACGAAGCTGAGGACGAACAGCAAAAGGCAGACCTTGCCATGATAATCGAGGAAACTCTTAAGCAGCGCTATCAGGGCGTAAAAAACGAGGCAGGCGTGTGGATCACCCCCGCGTTCCCAAAGCTCATTTACGTGCTTGAGGAGGACAACGTGACCGAGGACAGCAAGTACTGGTACCTCACCGAGCTTGCCGCAAAGTGCACCGCCAAGCGCATGGTTCCCGACTATATCTCCGAAAAGGTAATGCTCGAGCTCAAGGGCGACGTTTACACCTGCATGGGCTGCCGCAGCTTCCTTACACCCGACCGCTTCACCGACGCCGGTATCGGCAATGTGGCCAACGCCAAAAACTATGTTGAGGGCAAGCACAAGTATTACGGCAGATTCAACCAGGGCGTTGTGACCGTGAACCTTGTTGACATCGGACTCAGCGCCAACCGCGATATGAACAAGTTCTGGGAGATTTTCGACGAACGCATGGAGCTTTGTCACCGCGCGCTTCAGGCGCGTCACGAGCGCTTAAAGGGCACATTGTCCGACGCCGCTCCCATCCTTTGGCAGTACGGCGCGCTCGCCAGACTTGAAAAAGGCGAAAAAATCGACAAGCTTCTCTTTAACGGCTACTCAACGATTTCGTTGGGCTACGCCGGACTTTGGGAGTGCGTATACAGCCTCATCGGCAAAAAGCTGACCGAGGAAGAGGGCAAGCAGCTCGGTCTTGAAATCATGAAAAAGCTCAACGCCGCGTGCGCCAAGTGGAAGGCTGAGGAAAACATCGACTACAGCATCTACGGCACTCCGCTCGAGAGCACAACCTATAAATTCGCCAAATGCCTGCAAAAGCGTTTCGGCATAATCAAGGGCGTAACCGACCGCAACTACATCACCAACAGCTATCACGTTCACGTAACCGAGGACATCAGCGCGTTTGACAAGCTCAAGCTTGAAAGCGAGTTCCAGGCTCTTTCACCCGGCGGCGCTATCAGCTATGTCGAGGTTCCCAATATGCAGGATAACCTCCCGGCTGTGCTCAGTGTAATGAAGTTTATTTACGACAACATCATGTACGCCGAGCTGAACACCAAGAGCGACTACTGCCAGGTTTGCGGCTACGACGGCGAGATCGCGATCGTTGAGGAAGAGGGCAAGCTCATTTGGGAGTGCCCCAACTGTCACAACCGCGATCAGGATAAAATGAACGTTGCAAGAAGAACCTGCGGCTACATCGGCACACAGTTCTGGAACCAGGGCAGAACCCAGGAAATTCAGGAAAGGGTGCTTCACCTGTAATGAATTACGCGGAAATAAAAACCTGCGATATAGCAAACGGCGAGGGCGTACGCGTCTCGCTGTTTGTTTCGGGCTGTACCCACCACTGCAAAAACTGCTTCAACAGGGAAACCTGGTCGTTTGACTTCGGCAAGCCCTTTACAAAAGAAGTTGAGGACTATATTATCAGCGAGCTTGCGCCGTCTTATATCGACGGCTTGACCTTGCTCGGCGGCGAACCCTTTGAACCGCAAAACCAGCGCGCGCTTCTGCCGTTTTTAAAGCGTGTGCGCAGCCTATACCCAAACAAGAGCATTTGGTGCTACACGGGCTATCTTTTTGATACCGAGCTTTTAGGCGAAAGCAGGGCGCGGTGCGAGGTCACCGACGAAATGCTCAGCCTTATCGACGTGCTTGTCGACGGCGAATTTGTGCAGGAGCTTTACAACATAAGCCTGCAGTTCCGCGGCTCGTCAAATCAGAGGATCATCGACGTAAAAAAATCCCTCAGCTCAAAAACCGTTGAGGAATACAAGCCCATGAGCGGCAGATTAAAACTATAAGATTACACCGGGCAGACACGCTCCGCAAAGGAAGTGTCTGCCCGGTTTTATATTCAGTGAGCCATACGGCTGATGAAGTCTTCAAGACAATACCATAGTCCCGTAATAAAGCAGTAAAACGCAATAACCGCTATTGTCAAAAAAACATTGAACACAATTTGCTGTTTGGTGTAGCTTATGTGAGCTTTGCCGCGTGAGCCTATGATCATTGAAGCGATAAACACCAAAGGCAGAATAATCAGAACTGACCTGAGAATAAACAGAAAAATACTTATACCGGCAAGCTGAGCGTTGTCAAGGTGAAGTCCCTCTTCAAAAAGAGAAAATCTTACCGTATAAACAGCGACAAAAATTCCTATGGGAAGAATAAAGCCAAGCTGAATAAATCTGAAAATGTTGTTTAGTAAAAAATCCTTGGTTTGCTGCTTCACAGCTATTCCTCCTTGTGATAATACTAATTATATTATATCGTAATAATTAAACTATGTCAATGGCTCGGTTCGACAGTGTCTGCCCGGTTTTTATATTCCTATAATAATGCAAATATATACATATAAGACAAATAAAAGCAAAGAATAAACAGCCGCGACAGCTAATGTGAGCAATATCTTAACAAAAATTTCCCATTTTGAATATCCCAAATATGCTTCGCCTCGTGAGGCTGATATTCGCGCAATAATAACGCTGTGCGTGATTATTATTACTGACACAAACAGCAGTAACAAAATAAAGCCAAGAGTTCCAAACTGTCGAAAAAAGCCGAAGTCCGCGTGACCGGCATTGTTATAGCTTAGGTCAAACCTCCTTTTCAAACAGGAAGCTATGCCAAACGACAGACAAACTCCGAGCGGGACGGTAAAGCCAAGCTGAATAAACCTGAAAACGTTGTTAAGTAAAAAATCCTTGGTTTGCTGCTTCACAGCTATTCCTCCTTGTGATAACACTAATTATATTATATCGTAATAATTAAACTATGTCAATGGCTCGGTTCGACTTTGATCTTATTTCTTCGCTGTTGACTTTTGCCGCGATTTTAGCTACAATATCAGTATAAATTACAGGAGCAGATCGGAATTACTTTCCGTATGTGAGTATATGGGTTTCAGACGTGAATTTTACATACAGCCGTTTTTTATGGTTGCGGCTGAAATGATATTAATGTATGTCATCTGGACATTCGTAATGCTGATTCTTAAAAGCAGACAACGGCGGATGATTGCCGGCGCGTTCTTTTTTACGCTTTCGCTGGGTGTGATCCTCTGGTTTACGGTCATGGACCGGTCAAGCAACGCGGGCGTAAGCCTTGTTCCGTTCATAAGCTTTCAAAGGGCAAAGCAAAATGATGAGTTTTACCGTTCAATGATTATGAATGTGCTTTTGTTTGTGCCCTTCGGACTCAGCCTGCCGCATGCTTTGCCCGGTAAAATCAAACACAAGGTGCTTGTGACCGTGCTTGCAGGTTTTTTGGTTTCGGCAGGAATAGAAGCCTGCCAGTATTTTTTCAGTCTGGGCTTGTGCGAAACAGACGACGTTATAATGAACACGCTCGGCGCATTTATCGGTTCGACCTCATATTTGCTTGGAAACGCGGTTTTGCGCCTGAATAGAAGGATAAAGAAAAATGATTGATACAACGCAGAAAACGCTGCTTGAAATTGTAAGATTTCAGCTGTTCGGCGGAGAAAAACCGCAGGTTGATAACAATTTGACAGCCGCGATAATGGATGAGGCAAGGGCTCAAACGGTGACTTTAACCGTTTTTCCGTTTTTGAGCGACAAGCTGAAAAAGCACTGTCCCGAAAAGTTTGCCCGGGCTAACGAGATGTTTTATTCAAACGTAATGTTAAACACCAACAACTTTTTGGAGCACGACGAGCTGCATAAGCTTATGACCGGGAATAATGTTCCTTATTCAGCCATAAAGGGCTTGGCTTCGGCATATTATTACCCCGAACCGGCGCTCAGGAACATGGGCGACGTCGATTTTTTGGTGAACCAACCGTATTTTGAAAAAGCAAAGCAGGCGGTTTTGAGCGCAGGCTTCCAAATTGACCACGGCGAGGACGACGACGATTTGCACATCGCCTTTAAGCGCGAGCCGCTTAGCGTATGGGAGCAGCACCGCACGGTCAACGGAATGCCGGGCGGCGAAGCAGGCGTGCTTATCAGCCGCGAAATAGCCAAAACGGTTGAAACCTCGGTCACGGTCACCCTTGACGGAGCAACCTGCAAAATCCCCGACACTCTTCACCACGGGCTTATAATGCTGCTTCACATGATCGCCCACATGACAAGCGAGGGAATAGGGCTGAGACACCTGTGCGACTGGGCAGTGTTTGCCGAAAGCCTTGACAGCAGCGAATTTGCCGCTGTTTTTGAAGCAAAGCTAAAAAGCTTCGGGCTTTGGAAGTTCGCCCAAATTATGACGCTTACCTCGGAAAAGTACCTCGGAATAAGCAAAAAGGACTGGGCGCACGGCTGCAGCGCAGACGGAGAACTGCTCGAAGATGTAATTTCGGACATTCTAAGCGGAGGCAACTTCGGCAAAAAGGACTTGAACCGCTACCGCGAAATAAAGTATATCTCAAACCGCGGGGAACGCACGGTCGACAGCAAAGGCATGGTGTCGCAGGTGTTATCGACCTTGAATCAAAAGGTGCGCAAGGATCATAAGGTGATCGGCAAATATACCGCGCTGCTGCCTCTTGGCTGGGTTGCCGAGGGCGGAAAATATGTGGGCTATCTGGTGTCGGGCAGGCGAAAAAACACCGACACCTCAAAAATGCTTGCCGAAGCCTCAAAACGCAAGAGCATTTACAGTAAAATGGAATTATTTATCGGTACAGACGGCAGGGAATAACCTTGCCGTTTTTTGTTTATATTAATACTAAAATTTTACATAATATTTTTCAATACCATTGAAAATACTGTAAAAGTAATATATAATAAAAAAGGATAGATAAAATATTAACCGGGAGGAACATATATTATGAGAAAAACCAAAATTGTGTGCACAGTCGGCCCCGCCTGCAATACAAAGGAAATGCTGCTAAAAATGATCGACGCGGGAATGAACGTTGCGCGCGTAAATATGTCGCACGGCGACTACGACACACTTACCAATACCTTTGCGACCATTCGCGAGGCAATCAAGGAAAGCGGAAAGAACGTTTCGATTTTGCTCGACACCAAGGGCCCCGAGGTTCGTGTTACGACCTTCCGCGACGGTTCGGTCGTTTTGGGTGAGGGCGCTGAATTCACCCTGTTCAAAAGCCGCGACGAGGGCGACGTTGACGGCGTGTCTCTGTCGTATCCCAAGCTTATTGACCTTTTCTTTAACGAAGGTCACAAGGCGATCGGAAGGGAGCTTTTGCTTGACGACGGTATGATCTCGCTTATCGTCAAGGAGGTTCGCCCCGACAGCATAATCTGCGTTGTCAACAAGGGCGGCGAGCTTAAAAACCGCAAAAGCCTTAACATACCAGGTTACCACATCAATATGCCCTATGTAAGCGCTCAGGACAGGCGCGACATCGAGTTCGGACTTGCTCAGGGAGCTAATGTTGTTGCCGCTTCGTTTGTACGCAACCACGAGGATGTGCGCACGCTGCGCGATTTTATCGACAGTATCGGTTATGAGGAAGTTGAGATCATCGCAAAAATAGAAAATCAAAGCGGTGTTGACGACATGGATCTGATCATGGATTACGCCGACGGAATTATGGTAGCGCGCGGCGACATGGGCGTTGAAATCCCGTTTATTAAGCTGCCCGAAATTCAGAAAAAACTCATCCGCAAGTGTGTGGCAAAGGGCAAATATGTAATAACAGCCACACAAATGCTTGAAAGCATGACTACCTCTCCGCGCCCGACGCGTGCCGAAATCAGCGACGTTGCAAACGCGGTTTACGACGGCACCAGCGCTGTTATGCTGTCGGGAGAATCCGCCGCGGGTAAATATCCGCTCGAAAGCGTTCGCGCGCTTGACGCGATCTGCACCGAGGCTGAAAACAACGGCGAATTTGCCGCGCTTCACGATTATGTAGAAACCCACGGGCTCGAGGATGATAACGTGTTCAGGGGAAGCATCTGCCGCGCCGCCAAGGATATAGCAAAAAAAGTAAACGCCAAGGCGATCATCGTTGAAAGCGCCACCGGCAAGGTCGCCAGGGCTATGGTTCACTTCCGCCCTGATGTTCCCGTGATCGCGGTTGTAACCAGCGAGCTTGTGTGCAGAAAGCTCTGCCTTAACTGGGGCGTTACCGCGCTTGTCGGCGAGGAAAAAACAAACTCGGACGATATCACCTCGCAGGCAATGGAAAAGGCGCTCAGCACAGGTCTTGTCAGCAAGGGCGACACCGTTGTTGTACTATCGTCAAACAAAACCGTGCCTACCTCAAGCACCGATTCTCTCAATATAAGAATACTGTAATATGAACAACGTTATTTTAATAGGAATGCCCGGCTCGGGCAAAAGCACGCTCGGCGTTTTGCTCGCCAAGGCGCTCGGCTATTCGTTTATTGACACCGACCTTATAATAAGCCGCAGGGCTGAAAAACCGCTTCAAAAAATACTCGATGCCGACGGTCTTGAGCGCTTTCTTGAGCTTGAAGGTCAGGTGGGCAGCGAACTTGAATGCGACCACACCGTTGTTGCCACAGGCGGCTCAATGGTGCTCAGCGAATCCGCCATGGCTCATCTGAAGGGAATGGGCAAGGTGGTTTACATCGACGTTCCTTTTGACGAGATCGAGCGCCGCGTCACCAACATAACCACGCGCGGCATCGCCTTCCGCAAGGACGAAACGCTCGGCGAGGTCTACAAAAACCGCGTTCCGCTTTACGAACGCTACGCCGATACCGCTGTAAGGGTTTCAAGCAAAGGCAACATCGAGGGAACCGTAAGCAAGCTGCTCGAGCAGTTGATATTCAGTTAAACCCTTTTGACAATCTGCACATATTTTATCCTACGATGTAGCATAAAATATGTGCAAAAATATGTGGTTTTCTATTGAAATTACCGCCTGCAGTATGGTAAAATTATCATGGGAGCAAATTACCGTTACGGCAAATACTTTTTGGTAATTGCTTAAATTTACTGAATAAAAGGAGCGGTAACAA
This sequence comes from uncultured Ruminococcus sp., assembly GCA_902792105.1. Taxonomy (GTDB): domain Bacteria; phylum Bacillota; class Clostridia; order Oscillospirales; family Acutalibacteraceae; genus Ruminococcoides. The sequence goes on along the minus strand of CADAYK010000039.1, from coordinate 3,591 downwards.
TGATGAAAACAATTGCGGCGGTTCTATCCGCTGTTATTATGCTTGGATCTGCGGCTAACTTGTGCGCTTCGGCGGAAGACGGCGCCCTTGATAAAGGTGCTCCGACGGCGTTTACCAACAAGGCCGCGCTGTATGTACACGCAGTTTCAAACTCAGCTGACGCGGAAGCATGGCAGGAGTGGCAGAGCGTACACGATGAGTATTTCTATGAGAGCAATACAGGAACAAAGTACTTTTTCCTGCCTTCCTCAGCCGGAGAGAGTTCTGTTGATATCTACAACGGCTTTTCGGCAAACGTTTCGGTCAACGGTGTACAAATTGCATCGCATACCACCCGGAGCGTACCTTACTCGGTCAACTCAAATTACAGCGTATCGGCAGGCGGCAGAACCTATACGCTTAAGTTTATGAAGTCAACTGCCGAGGCTGCACTGTACATAAACAATTCCAATGCCGACGGCAACGGAACAGATCTGATGACCTATCTCAACTCCGACAAAAGCAACAGCGCCGCCGCTACCGGAGCTATTGTAGATTCCAAAGGCAAGATCGATAACACCGCCGTCAAGAAAATCAAGGGCAGGGGAAACACAACATGGGGTAAACCCAAAAAGGCTTACAACATTACATACGATAAAAAGGTTTCCGTCGCAGGTATGGAAAAAAACAAGAAGTTTTCGCTGTTGGCAAACTATCAGGATGATTCCCTTACAAGAAACCGTTTCCTCTACGACCTGTCTGATGCTGTGGGACTTCCATACGCGTCTGATTCACGTTATGTGGACTTTTATGTAAACGGCTACTACTGGGGTTCATATCAGATGTGCGACAAGGTAGGAGCAGGCAGTCTTGTTAACGATATTGATGCCGATTCTTACCTCAAAGCCGACGGTACCGTAAACGAGGATTTTCCGTTTATTGCCGAAGTCGATGGAAGCGCGGGCAGCGATGACTATTATGTAACGCTTAACAACGGCGTAAACATCACTGTAAAGGATCCCGAAATCGAGCCCGGACAGCCCGGTTACTACGAGGTTTTGGCATATGTTAAGCAAAAGTTCGAAAACTTTACCGCGATAGCCTCAAACAAAAACGGCAGGGTTTCCGATGTGGCGGATCTCGACTCGGTTACCAAGCTTTACCTTATCAACGAGCTGGGCAAAAACTGGGACAGCGGAGCTTCATCCACCTTCTTTACTTATAAGCAGGATGAAAACGGCGTTTACAAATTCTACGGTTCACCTGTTTGGGATTACGATAACTCGCTGGGCAACGCGGTAGGCGTAGGCAGCGATCTCAACAGTATGGGCGTAAACGATTACACCTCTTTCACAGGCTGGTGGTGCCGTTACAAGGGAAAACGGTCGTCGCAGAGTACTGCAACCGGCAATATTATCAACAACCTTGCATGGAACAACGAGGTGCTTGCCGCAGCCGATGATATTTGGTTTGATTATTTTATTCCGGCGCTCAATCACTTCTCAGGCAAGACCGTCAATCCGCTGATCGCCGGTGAGTTTTATACCTCGGAGCAGTATTACAACCTGATCGCCGGCAGCGCCGAAATGAACTATCGCAGCGGCTGGCTGCTCAACACCGGAAGCTGGATCGCAAATCATTCATCCGTAGCGGTTGCCGAATATAACCTGAACAATAATTCCTATCAGGTAAAACCCGGCACGAGAACCTTTGCAAATAATTTTACGGGTATGTATGATTATACCGTACAGTGGATGCTCAGCCGCTCAGCGTGGCTGTCAAGCCAAATGGCGGCAGGCTATGGCAAAACACAGCTGAAGGGTGACGTAACTCGCGACGGTGAACTCTCGATTGCCGACGTTACCGAAATTCAGAAATACCTTGCCAAGATGGTTGATTTTACTCCTCTGCAATACGAGCTCGGCAATGTACTGGACGGCGTGCTCAACATCAAGGACTCCACTGCCATTCAACGCAAGCTGGCAGGTATTGATGACTTTCCTTCAGACGAGCCGGAACCCAACCCGGACAGTTACACTGTAACCTTTACCAACACTCTTGACTGGAGCGGAAATATCTACTGCTACTATTATTATACTGACCAAAGCGGCTCCGTTGTTCAGCCGTATTTATGGCCGGGTGATATGATGACCTATTTACGCACCGATTCCAACGGCAAACGTGTTTACTCGGTGAACATTCCTGCCGAGGCGCAATATATCATTTTTGACAACGGCGTCGGTAATTATCAGACGGAAAACATTCCGTTTGACGGGTCTGCCCTCAACTACTATGCTCTTAATGAGGTCAGCAACAGGGGACGTTACTTATTCGGCACATATTGATATAGTATAATTACATATTTTTAGGATACCCATAAAATAATAAACCGCGCCCGAATCCGAAACAGGACTCAGGCGCGGTGTTTTGCGCAGCAGAGGTTTTCAATTATATTATTGATGCAAATTTTCAATAAAGCCTTCTTCTTCCGTTACATTATAAATTCCGTAAAAGCCCAGTGTTGAGCCAAGGGAGGGCTCTAACCTGCGAACCCATCCAAGGTACTGCTCGGGCAGCTCCGAAACAGGGGCGTCCGGGGTGTAAACAAGCAATTCCCGGGCTTCGTCAAGACCGTAAGCAGTATGATAAATATATTTCCTTTTTTCTTTGATTTCTTCGGTGTCGGGTTCGTTTGCGTATTCCATATCAAGTATTTTCATAGAGTAGGTGTAATCATTAACCTTTTCAACCTCTCCGAACTGACCTGTAAAATCACAATAACGAACAGTGCCGCCGGGGTAATCCACTCCGGTTACACCCATATCCGAGTCATGAAAGTTTCCGTTAAAGCTGCCGTCGGAATTGATATTCAAAAGAGTAGCCCAGGCTCCGACGCCGCTCGAGAAAATAAACTGATTTGGCAGGCTGCCGAACAATTCCGAACCGTAATCAAAGGGAGCGGTCGTTTTCTCGGGAATTGTTGTGGGTTCTTCGGTTGTGGGCTCTTCGGTTGTCAAAACCGCTGTGGTAACCTCGGCGGTTGTTTGAGCTTGTGTTGTTGCCGCGTCGGACGGCGCTGTTGTGTCAACAGGCTTCACTTCACCTCTTTGATGACTCGAACAGGCTGCAAGAACCAAAACCATAGCCGCAGCTATCGCTGAAAGCATTATTTTTTTCATACACATTCTCCTCAAGATTTTTGCATTGTGTTTTAAGTTTAATGATAATTAACTTATCTAATCATATCATACCACATAATTTATTTATTTAAAATACATATTGCGACATTTTCCCCATAATTTGATTTTCTGTCTTAGAAATTAATGCTTGCAGTGAAAAAAAGAATCTGCGGGAACGCTACAGGTGATTAGCCAATAGGGGAAATGTCACGAAGTGACAAAAGGTTTGCTGCCCGGTTACGGACACGTTTTGTCTGCGGAGTCACGCCGCCGCGGACATTCGATTCCCAATCATCCGCCGCCGGATGATGTGTTGTGAGTTCAAGCTTAACGCCCATCTCGTTTGATGGGTTCACTTTCTATTGGAAAAGATTCATCAGCGCGGTCCGCTAAAAACGCTCCCCCGGAGCGTTTTCTTAACGCGGACATTCGA
>CADAYK010000038.1 GCA_902792105.1 uncultured Ruminococcus sp. | reverse complement strand
GGCTTTAAATAATATGAAACGAACTTCTGGGACGCCAAATCAAACGTTGCCAAGAATAAGAAAAGTTAAACTTTCTTGGCAACGTTTAATTATTTATCATACCATATTAATTATATTTATATCACCCGGTTTTTCGGCATTTATTTGAATTATACTCCTGCAAGGCGATTTTGTATATCATTTTAGCAAATAGTAAATGAAGTTTCTGTTTTTTATTGACATAACATTAGACATGTTATATAATGTATTTGTTAAAATTTATACATTTTTGTCTGGAGGTTACAACATGGTTCAGTTTGACGAAAAACTAATCAATGCTGAAAAGCAAAAAATCCAAGAGGCGTATGCCGAATTAGGCGAGCTCTACCATAAGCTTCACAAAAAGGATTATGATAAAGAGCTTGAAACACCGTTTTCCAAAATCAAGGCTGCAGAAAAAGCGATTGAACGACACAAAACCGAAGTGCTGAAGAAAAACGGACTTATGCTCTGTAAGCATTGCGGCAGTCAGATTCAGGATATTTCGCGTTTTTGTAATTTCTGCGGAAAGTCGGTTGACGAGCCTGTTGAGATCGAAGAAGAACCCGCTCCCGAACCGGCTGTTGAACCGGAACCCGCGGAAGTTGAGGCTGTTGAACCGGAACCCGCGGAAGTTGAGGCTGTTGAAGAAAAAGATGAGGCTGTTCAAGAGGAACGCCCCGTGGTTTGTCCCAAGTGCGGCGAGCCTGTTGAGGATGATTTTGACTTTTGCACAAACTGCGGCAGCCGCATTACAAAGCCCGATAAGAACATTTTGGAGCCTGACGAAAACAAGCGCGTATGCAGGGTTTGCGGAAGCGCATTGGCTGACGATATGATTTTCTGCGAGGAATGCGGAACACGTGTTGACAGCGAAGAAACCGTAGGCAGGGTTTTCGATAATGTTGAGGTACAGAAAAAGGTTTGTCCCATTTGCGGTTTTTCAACAACCGACAAAGAGGTGAACTTCTGTGTAGAGTGCGGCGCAAAGCTTCAGTAATGTTTAAAATATTACCGGTTTTGTTTAATCCGCTCAAAAGCTTTATTGTACAATTATAACGAAAAAGCAACTTAATTATCTACAATCTAAATCCGGCGTTTTCTATTGAAAAAAACGTCGGATTTTATTATAATTTAAACTGGAAATACATTTCCTGAATTTTAAGGAGGGAACATCCATTGGAAAAACTTTTTCACCTTAAGGAACACGGAACCAATGTCAAAACCGAAATAATTGCGGGAATTACAACCTTTCTGACAATGGCTTACGTTATCTTTCTTAATCCAACAGTTATAGGACACAAAAACACCGGAATGCCGGACACGGCTGTAGTCACCGCTACCTGTATCGGAGCGGCAATCGGTACATGGCTTATCGGATGGTTGTCAAATTACCCCATGGCTCAGGCTCCCGGTCTGGGACTCAACGCGGTATTTGCTTACACACTTTGTATGCAGTTTGGGCTTTCGGCGCCCGCGGCTCTCGCTGCGGTATTCAGCTGCGGCATTTTCTTTATTCTTCTTACGGTCACAGGCGCGAGAAAGGCGATAGTAGAGGCAATTCCTTTCAGCCTGAAAAAAGCAATTTCGGCAGGTATCGGATTGTTTATCGCAATGATAGGCTTCAGCAATTCGGGCATTGTTGTGGCAGGCTCGGGCACACTCGTCGACCTTGCCAGCTTTACCGAACCGACTGTGATTCTTGCGCTGTTCGGACTTATTATCACAACGATCCTTGTAATTCAAAAGGTTAAAGCAGCGATCTTTATCGGAATGATCGGCACTGCTGTTGTCGGCAATATTTTCCACTTTGTTTTCAATATCGACATGGGAATAAAAGCTCCTACAAGCTGGGTTCCGAACATTGATTTATCAATGTTCGGAAAATGCTTTACGGGCTTCGGCGAACTGTTGGGCGCTCCGATGGCTTCGATCCTTGCTGTTCTCATCACACTTCTTCTTGTAGATATGTTTGACACGATCGGAACACTTATCGGCGCTGCCGACAAAGCCGGTTACCTCGATGAAAACGGCAATCTTCCCAAAATTGAAAGAGCAATGCTTGCCGACGCGCTTGCCACCACAATCGGTGCAATCTTCGGCACCTCGACCGTTACAACCTATGTTGAGTCCACCTCGGGCATTGCCGCGGGCGGACGCACAGGTCTTACTTCAACCGTTACAGGAGCTTGTTTTGCGCTTGCGCTGGTTGCTTCTCCGCTGGTTGGACTTGTTCCGTCGGCTGCAACGTCTCCCATTCTTATCATCGTAGGAATTATGATGTGCTCGGCTCTTAAGGACATCGACTGGGGCGACCTTGAGGTTGCTTTCCCATGCTTCTTTACTCTTGTGGGAATGCCTTTCTTCTGGTCAATTACCGACGGCATAGCTTTTGGCTTTATCAGCTATGTAATCGTTAAAATTGCAAGAGCAAAGTTCAGAGAAATCAGCCCGCTTTTATACATAGTGGTTGGTTTGTTTATTGTTATGTATGTACTGGCAGGTTTGCAGGCGCTTGGCAAAATTTAATAATAAAGAAAAACGGCCGCCGCCAACGCGTCGGCTGTTTGTGAATAATCCGAATAAAACGGAGAAGATAGTATGAAATACTGCAAAAAATGCGGAAGAGCTATTAAACGCGGAATGAGCTTTTGCCCCTATTGCTTAGGTGACAGCATGAAAGCCAAATCCGTAAAGCAAAACGGCGAAATCCCTTCGCAAGCCGGAATTAATTCGCTTAGCAAAAAGCCAAAAAGCAAAAAGCTTATAGTAACGGCAATAATACTCTCCTCGATTCTTATTTTGGGCGCGTTGTTTGTGGTGCTTGATTACACGGGCATAATACCCACAGGCTTTTTCGGCGGACAAAAGTACTTTGAACGCTATGTTGACGACGACGGCGACGCAAGAGTGCCCGACACCGACGAGAAAATAATTACCGAAACCGTAAAAGCGGAAAACGGAGGCGAAACAGATTAACAATGCAAAGGCTGATTCCACCAAAATACCGCTTTGTCAGCGGCAGTGTCTTAAAGCTGACAGCGGTAGTTACAATGCTTATCGATCATATCGCGCTGTATTTTTTGAGGACTTCGCAAATTGTCCTTATTCCGTTTGAGGAAAATCCTTTCACTCTGTATTTTCTAATGAGGAGTATCGGCAGAGTTGCGTTTCCTTTGTATGCGTTTTTGCTGGCAGAGGGTTTTGTCCATACAAAAAACAGATTGAAATACGGCATAAGTCTTGCGGTGCTTGCGCTTGTGTCGGAGCTGCCGTGGAATCTTGTTCACACAGGAACGCTGTTTTATCATTCTCAAAACGTAATGTTTACCCTGCTCACGGGTTACCTCGCGCTGTGCGCTGCCGAACGGTTCAAAAACAAGGCTCCGCTTCTTGTGCTGTGTCTTGCCGCGCTTACGGCCGCAGCGTTCACGCTTGATTTTGACTACGGTTCTCAGGGCTACTGTCTGATACTGATTATGTACTATCTTAGGGAATACGCTGCGGTTAGGGCTGTCGCCGGAATTTGTATTCTCCCAAGCCGGTGGGTAGGAGGCTTCGCGTTTTTGCCGATCGCATTCTATAACGGCAAACGCGGCTTCATCAAAAGCAGGGCTTTAAAATATGCCTTTTACGCATTCTACCCTGTTCATTTATTTGTGATTTATTTATTACATTATCACGTTATAAAATAAAATGTTTAAAGGAGCAGTTTAATATGGCTGTTCCTTTTTATTTTTGGTTTTATATATGGTCATTTAACCCCAGTCTTTTGGATTCACTTTCTGTTGGAAAAGATATCATCTGCTCGTCGGGCTGAAAACGTGCTGCCGGCACGTTTTCTTAACGCCCGTTCAAATTCCTTCGGATACTGAGCGGACAATTTTTTAGGGATACCCCAAAAGGGTATCCCTAAAAAATGGCCCGCCCGAAGGGATTTGAACCCCCGATCTTCGGAATCGGAATCCGCTGCGTTATCCAACTGCGCCACGGGCGGAAGTATCTACCGGACTATTATACTATATTCCGGTGTTTTAAGCAAGCAAAATTTTGTCTATTCAAGGTTAACCTTGATTTTCACGCTGAATTCGCCCTTGTTTACGCTTGCATATTCCTTGCATATAGCGCAAAAGTTACCGTTGTTGTCAAAAAACAGGCTGCTGTTCTCTATGTTTTCATCGCTGAGAGTTTTTTCGTAATTAATGTAATAGTCGTTTTTAAGGTCATCGTACTTGAACTTAGAAACATAGTCGTTTTCAAGCGAGCTTTTAACCGCCGCGACAATTTCCTCGTAGCTTCTTTTCATGTATCCGGCAAAATCGCTGATGTTCATGCTTTTGTTCTTTTCCACATTATAGTTATACACGCTGTAGTCAACCGTGTGGTCGGCAGAGGTGCGTGTGATCACTATTGACAAAATAATGTCGTTTAAGTAGCTTTCATAGCCGATTTCGCTCACGCTGAGTGGTTGTCCGCTGTCAATTTCGTTTTGCGCCGTTTCAAAATCCTTTTCATATTTTTTTAGGATTTTTTTGTTGATATCCTCGGCGTCCTTGGCGCCCGTGGTGAGCTTTGGGATTTTATAGGTAGCTTTATCTGCCGCGCCGGATTTTTCCTCGTGCACAAAGCTTTCTTCCTTTGCGGTTTTTACGTACTTTTCCGCTCCGTTCGGTTCGGTTTCAACAGCCTCGGTCGGAGGGTCGGTGACAATTTGGTAATATTCCTGCTGCTGACTATCCTGAGCGGAGCAGGAGCTGAGCACGGCGCACAGAAACAGTGCCGCTGTAATAATTCTAATCTTCATATACGCTCCCAAATTATGGTTTAACTATATTTATGTCTTCAAATTCCGCGGGAATAATTCCGAGCTTTTCAAGCTCGCCGATACATTCATTATATGCGTCAAGAGTTTTGAGCGCCTCGGGACTGTGTGCGTCAAAGCCGAGCACGGTTTTGTTGCCGGTTTCGGCGGCAATATTCCAAAACTCCGGGTTAGGGTAGCATTTGCGGTTTGTGTGTCCCAGAATATTGTATTCAAGCGGAATATCGTGCTTTTTGGCATATTCGCAAAGCTCGCGGATCTTCTGCCTGTAAAAATCAGGGCTTCCGCTGTAGTTTACGGTGTCGGGATGCGCAATATATGTAAACTTGCCTGTTTCCAGCCCTTCGATAACCTGGCTCACATAGCTTGCGAGAAAATTCTCGCCGCGGTCGCCGCGCGGAGTATAATAGCTTTGCTCGTCGTACTCGTTTCCGACAAAATGCTGCCCCATAATAAGGTAATCAAAATCAAACGGCTCAATAAATTCAATAAGCCGATGAAACATTTGAGGGTAATATTCGGTTTCAAAGCCGAGCAGGATCTTGATGTCCCTTTCATATTCCTTTTGCAGACCGCGCACGCTCTTTACGTAATCCTCACACAGCTCGGGACGCATACGAAAGTGACTGTAGTAATCGGTCACCGGAAAGAACTGCGGACAGTGGTCGGCAAAGCCGAGCACCTTAATGCCCGATTTTACAGCCGCCTCAACATATTCTCTGTCGCTGCCGACGGCGTGGTTGCACCTGTAGGTATGAGTATGTAAGTTATAAATCATAAAATTCACCGCGTATTTATCTTGTTAAGAAACATTATAATACAAAATGTCACAAAATGCAAATAAACTACTTTACCTTTGATGAATTATGCGTTATAATATATAAAAGAGTTACTATAACCATTATAAGTAAACTCAAACAGGGAGATTTTATGAAAAAAAGTGAATTAGCTATCAGCAACAAACACAACGGCTTGAATTGCTGTCAGGCTGTTATTTCAGTTTATACGGACGAGCTCGGTATTGACCTTGAAACGGCAAATAAGCTCGGCGCCGCGTTTGGGATCGGCATGGGCAACATGAACGGCAACTGCGGTGCTCTTGTGGGAGCGCAAATGGTGCTCGGCATGAAAGAGTATATAGGCAGACCTATTGCCGCCAAATCGCGAAGCGTTTACGCAAAGTTTGCGGCCCGGTGCGGAGCGACGATTTGCAGCGACATCAAGGGCGTGACGACCGGAAGGGTTTTATGCTCTTGTGACGACTGTGTTCGCAACGCTGTTGACATCATTGAAGAGATGTCCTGAAAACTGTAACGCACAAAGCTGCCGCGGTTTTGCGGCAGCTTTGTGCTTTATGACGGTGCGGCAAAATGCACTCCGCGGAAATATAAACTCAGCTTTTATTTGACAAAATGTATAAAAATTACATTAAATATTTGTATTAAAGGCTACTTGTAAAAAGCTTAACTGCAAATTATAATTAAATTAGCAAAAATACAATAATCAAACCGCTCTGCATACGCAAAGCGTTGACAAATTATATAAAACGAAAGGAATAAGCAAATGGCAATTGATTTAGTACTTGACGGCGCGCCCGCTGCCGAAGCACAGCCTGACACTCAGCTTGCGGTCACAACCGAAAGCGTATTAAAGGAGGTCGAAAACCTCACTCCCGAGGAGCAGGCTCAAATTGAGTCCTTTTCCTCAAAAATTGACATACACAAAAGTGAAATCGTAATGAATTACGGCGCGACTATTCAAAAGCAGTCCGCCGCGATCGCCACAAAAACACTACAGGATGTAAAAACAAAAAACACCGGCGAGGTAAGCCAGCTGCTCGTTCAAATGGTTACAACAATGAACGATCTTGAAGGCGGCAAAGATAACGGCGGCTTTATATCGAACTTCTTTAAGAAGGTCAAGGGACAGGTAACGACCTACAGAGTTAAGAACGAAAGCGCCGAAAAAACCCTTGAGCGCATCGAAAAGCAGCTTGAAGGACACAAGCTTACCCTGCAGAAGGATATAGCAATGCTCGACGACCTTTATGATGAAAACTGGCAGACCTTTAAAGCGCTTACGCTTTACATCAAGGCTGCCGAGCTTGCGCTTGACAAGGCGCGCAACGAGGAGCTTCCCGCGCTTTATGCCAAGGCTCAGGAAACAGGACTTCCCGAGGACGCAATGAAGGCGGACGAATTTGCCAAGCAGTGCGACCAGTTTGACAAGCAGGTGCACAACCTCAGACTCACACGCACAAACTGCCTGCAGTCGGCGCCTCAAATCAAAATGATTCAGCACAACGACGAGGACATGGCAATGAAGCTGCAGTCCAGTATTGTGAACACAATGCCGCTGTGGCGCAAAAAAATCGCGATGTCCATCGCGATCAATAACAACCTCGAAGCGGTTGAAGCGTCAAACGCGGTTGACGACATAACCAACCGTATGCTCAGAGAGCAGGCAGAGCAGTTCCATATGTCGGTTGTAAAGTCTGCCGAAGCTTCGCAAAGAAGCATTATTGACGTTGAAACCATCGACTATGTTAATAAGGAAATCACCGGCGCGGTCATGGACTATATCGCCATTGAGCAAAAAGGCCGTGCCGACAGACAAAACGCGATCGGCATTATAGCCAACTCTGAACGTGAGCTCGTTCAGGGCGTATTGTCTGCCGCTTCGCAAAAATAACACACGAAAGGGTACACGCCAACATGAAAGCAAGAATTATCAGGATTTTAGGCATATTGCTCATCGCCGCTGGTGTAATCGGCGTTGCCGTAAGCAATACCGCCTCCGCGAGTTTAATTGTATCTATCGGCGTAAGAGCCCTCGCTACACTTAAAACAATAGCAGGTATTACTATCGGAGTTGGAGCCGCCGCGCTGATCGGCGGATCCGTTCCTGTCGCCGTAAATTTAATTCAGCAAAGAACCAATGTTAAGCTGCTTGAATCATCAAAAGAAAACGAACAAAAAACCTTCGACGAATACGCTAAGGACAGTCTGAACCCGGAACGTACACGTATTCGTTTAAACCAGATTTTGAAGAACACACCTAAGCTCGACGTACTGATTCACAAATGTCTTGAGCAGATGGATCGCATGGACAAGTATCAAAGCAAGCTTCAAAGCCTGATTGACGCCAACGAGGCAATTTACTTAAACGATACCGTTGCCGTGCTTGATCAAAGCGAAAAAAGAATGTGCCAGAATATGCGCAACATCATCAACAGCTGTATCCTTATCGAGGGCACAGACGAAGATGAATCGTCGCTTGACCAAAACATCGTTTCAAAATCACTGCAAAACAACGAAGACGAGCTTGAAGCCGTTCAAACCCTTCTCAAATACTCAGTTGCCTATATCAATAATTATAACTGCAACGGCGTAAACGACAGAAGCGAGCTTGACGCATGGCTCAAAATCATGAAATCATCAACGGAGGAAAAATGATGAAATCAAAAAGAATTATTTCCGCTATTCTTTCCTTAACACTGTTTGCGTCAATTGTTTCGGGCTGTACCGAATACGAGGACGGAGACGAAAAGGTATATTCTCACGACGAGGCAATTACCGAGCTTGAAGCGTTTAATAAGGAAATTGATGTTGATACACTTGATGCTCCGATAGACATCTACAGCGACGACTCCGAAAACCATACGCTTGCCGATATTAACACCTATCCGCTCAAAACCGAGGGCAAGGGCGATATAAACATCGAGATCGCGGCGGCTACCGAAATGTCGTCCGACGCTCCCGACGACTGGATGAATGTTGTAGCAAGCCGTTTTAATAAAGAGGAAAAGAAAATCGACGGCAAAACCGTAAGCGTGTCCGTGCGCAAAATAACCTCGGGCGAAACCCTGACTTATATGACCGAAGGCAACTACAAGCCCGACGTTTATGTTCCGTCGTCAGACGCTTGGGGACAAATGCTTTCCGCCAAGGGAGTAACAACCGTAAAACTTACCGATAAGCTCCTCGGAAACACCGCGGGAATCCTTATGGAAAAGAAAACCTATGATACCTACAAGGAAAAATACAAGGAAGTAACGGTTGACAAGGTTCTTGACGCGGCGCTTGCGGGCGATTTGACCTTTGCCTATACAAACCCATACACCTCCGCGACCGGACTTAATATCCTGTCGGCAATGCTTTACGCGTTCGACAACAAAAATCCGCTGTCGGACAACGCTCAAAAGAAGCTTCTTGATTACCAAAAGCAGTCTCCGCCTGTCGCTTACACCACAGGTGTGCTCAGAACTCAGGCATCCAAGGGAATCATCAAGGCAATGGTAATGGAAGAACAGGCTTACCATAATACACCCGAGCTCAAAGACTATGTCTACACTCCGGCAGGCATACGCCACGACCATCCGGTTTATACCTTTGAATATGTTTCAAAGGAAAAGCAGGAAGCGGCAAAGCTGTTTACAGAATATTGTCTGAGTGACGAAAGCCGGAAGCTCGCCGACGAAAAGGGCTTTAACCTTCATGACGATTACAAAAGCCAGGAAAACGGTCTTGACGGCAACGGCTATTTGTCTGCGCAGAAAATCTGGAAGCAGAACAAAGACGGCGGCCAGCCTATAATCGCCGTATTTGTCGCCGACATTTCGGGTTCAATGGCAGGAAAGGCGATCAACAATCTAAAAGACAGCCTTATTTCCACATCGCAGTACATAGGCTCCGACAATTACATAGGACTTGTTTCCTATGCCGATGATGTTCACATCAACCTGCCTATTGATAAGTTTGACGGAACTCACAGAGCTAAGTTTACAGGCGCGGTAAAAGCCCTTGATATTGAAGGCAGCACCGCAACCTATAACGCCGTTCTTGTAGCGCTGAAGATGATGCTCGACAAGCAAAAGGAAGTGCCTAACGCAAAAATGATGCTGTTTGTACTTTCCGACGGCGAACAAAACAGAGGCTACAATCTTGACCGCGTAGCTCCGATCGTGGGCGGACTCAAGGTGCCTGTCTATTCGATCGGATACAACCTCAACAACGGTTCCAGAGCGAACAACGAGCTGCAAAGGCTGAGCAACATCAACGAAGCGGCGCTTATTAACGCCAACAGCGACGATATTATAAATCAGCTTCGCAATCTGTTTAACGTTCAGCTGTAAGCATAGGCAAACATAAGAGCACGAAATCAGCAGTATAACTTTATTTATGTGCTTTTTGTAAAAAACTAAGATAAAACGCGGCTGCCGCAAACCGAAAGGTTTTGACGGCAGCGCTTTTTCATAAGAAAAAAACGCGTCCCCGAAAACATTGACAGGGTATTGATTGATTGATGAAGTTGTGTTATAATACTATAGAATGGGTAAAAAATCTGTGAAAGGACAGTTTTTATGATAAAAGCTAACGAGTACCGCACCGTAAGCTGCGGTGAATTAAGAGAAGAAAATATCGGTCAGCAGGTAAAGGTTGCCGGCTGGGTTGAAAATATCCGCGACCACGGCGGAGTAATGTTCTTGGACATCCGCGATCAGTACGGAGTTTTGCAGGTTGTTGTTCACAATGACGAACTGCTCAAAAATATCAACAAGGAGTGCACCGTTACCCTCAGCGGCGAGGTCGTTAAACGTGACGAGGAAACCATCAACAAGAAAATCGCTACCGGCTTTGTCGAGGTTCACACCGAGGACATCAGGGTTTTGGGCAAGTGCAAAAATGTTCTTCCTTTTGAGGTCGCGACCTCAACCAACACAGGCGAGGACGTAAGACTCAAATACCGCTTCCTCGACCTCAGAAATCCCAAGGTTCACAACAATATTTTGCTCCGTTCAAAGGTTGTTTCCTTCCTCAGAACGAAAATGGAGGAAATGGGCTTCAGCGAAATCAACACGCCCATTTTGTCAACCTCATCACCCGAGGGCGCGCGCGACTATCTGATCCCCAGCCGCAAGCACAAGGGCAAGTTTTATGCCCTTCCGCAGGCTCCGCAGATTTTTAAACAGCTTTTGATGGTCAGCGGCTTTGACAAGTACTTTCAGATTGCGCCCTGCTTCCGCGACGAGGACGCAAGGGCAGACCGCTCACCCGGTGAGTTCTATCAGCTCGACTTTGAAATGGCGTTCGCGACTCAAGAGGACGTTTTTGACGTAGCCGAGGAAGTGCTTTATGAAACATTTAAGAAGTTCAGCGATTTAGAGGTCAGCAAGCCGCCGTTCAGACGCATTCCCTTTGCCGAGGCAATGCTCAAATACGGCACCGACAAGCCCGACCTCAGAAACCCGCTTGAAATAAAAGAAATAAGCGATATGTTTGTCGAAACCGACTTTGCGCCGTTCCGCAAAAAGTGCGTTCGTTCAATCAATGTTCCCGGCGCTGCCGCTCAAAGCAAAAAGTGGTTCAAGCGCATGGAGGAGTTCGCGCTTTCAATCGGTATGAAGGGCTTGGGCTATGTCAAGGTTAACGAGGATCTAACCTTTGACGGACCTATCGACAAGTTCTTAAAGCCCGGCGACCGCGAGGAATTGATAAGCCGCAACGCGTCAAAGGCAGGCGACGTTATTTACTTTATCGCCGATACCGCTGTCGAGGCTCCCAAGCTTGCAGGTCAAATCCGCACCGAGGTTGCCAACCGCTTAAAGCTGGTTGACGAAAGCAAATTCGAGCTTTGCTTCATTGTAGATTTCCCGATGTTCGAGCGCGACGACGACGGCAAGGTGATCTTTACCCACAATCCGTTTTCAATGCCCCAGGGCGGTCTTGACGCTCTGCTCAACAAGGATCCCGAGGAAATTTTGGCGTATCAGTATGACATCGTCTGCAACGGCGTAGAGCTTTCTTCGGGCGCTGTCCGCAATCACGACATCGAAATCATGAAGAAGGCGTTTGAAATCGCGGGCTACAGCGAGGATGACCTCAAGGCAAAATTCAGCGCGCTCTATAACGCGTTCCAATACGGCGCGCCGCCGCATGCGGGCATGGCTCCCGGCGTTGACAGAATGATCATGCTGCTCACCGGCGAGGAAAACATCCGCGAGGTAATCGCGTTCCCGATGAACTCCAACGCTCAGGACGTGCTTCTCGGCTCACCCGGCGAGGTAACCGAACAGCAGCTTCGCGAGGTTCACGTAAAACTAAGATAAAACAAAGGTTGGCAAAAACTCAGCACGGGTTTAGCCAACCTTTTTACATTAGAACAAAAAGGTATTGAAACAAACAAAAAAATAATGTATAATTATATAGATAATTTAAATTTAAATTTTTTAAAGAGGGTGACACAATGGTAACCAGAGAAGACGTAGAAAACATTGCCCTGCTTTCAAAGCTTTTTGTCCCCGAGGATGAGCTTGACGGACTGACAAAGTCCATGCAGGAAATAATAGATTTCGCGGATGCGATAAACAACGCTCCTTCAGGCGGAGAAGGCTTTGACAACATCAACAATTTGTCAAACGTATTCCGTGAGGACGAGGTTGTCCCGTCCTATCCCAGCGAAGAGATCCTCAAAAATGCCCCCGAACAGGCTGAGGATCATTTCCTTGTAAGAAACAGAGAGTAAGGCGGTGTAATTATGGGTACAATAGCAAAAATTCATGATATGCTCGTTTCAAAGCAGTGCTCATGCGCCGAGCTTACAAAGAGCTATCTTGACGAAATCGAAAAGGCAAATTCCGAGCTTAACGCCTATGTTAACATAACGGGCGACGAAGCGCTTAAAACCGCTCAGGCGGTCGATAAAAAAATTGCCGGCGGCGAAGAAATCGGACTGCTTGAGGGCGTTCCGATGACCTTGAAGGACAATATGAGCACCAAGGGTATCGAAACGACCTGCTGCTCAAAGATCCTCACAGGCTACAAGCCGATTTTTGACGCTACGGTGTGGGAAATCCTTAAAGGTCAAAACGCCGTAATGCTCGGCAAAACCAACATGGACGAATTTGCGATGGGTTCATCCTGCGAAAACTCCTACTTTGGCGGAGCTGCCAATCCGTTCAATACAAACCACGTTGCCGGCGGCAGCTCGGGCGGCGTTTCAAGCGCGGTAGGCGGCAACATTGCGGCTTACGGCCTTGGTTCCGACACAGGCGGCTCGATTCGCCAGCCTGCGTCGTTCTGCGGAGTTGTCGGTTTAAAGCCGACCTACGGTTCGGTTTCGCGTTACGGCTTAATAGCCTACGCAAGCTCGCTTGACCAAATCGGTCCGATCACCAAAAGCGTAGAGGACGCTTCAATTGTTTTTGACGCGATCTCAAAGCAGGACAAGCGCGACTCAACATCAAAGGGTAATGTGGGCGGCGAAACCTTCTCAAAGCTCAATAATGACATCAAGGGCATGAAAATAGGCATTGCGCGCGAATACCTCGACGGTGTGCGCGACGACGTAAAGGAAGCCGTGCTTGCGGCTGCCGAAACCTACAAGTCACTCGGAGCAGAAATCGTGTACTTCGATTTGCCTGTTCTTAAATTTGCCCTTCCCGTTTACTATATCATTGCCTGCGCCGAGGCTTCGTCAAACCTCGGACGCTACGACGGTATCCGCTACGGCTACAAAACCGAGCACTACACCGGCACTCACGATATGATCTGCCGCACCAGAAGCGAGGGCTTCGGCGAAGAGGTCAAAAGAAGGATCCTCCTGGGCACCTACGTTCTTTCGGCAGGTTATTACGATGCTTACTACAAAAAGGCTCAGGATCTGCGCGGAACGATCATCAGCGCTTTCAACAAGGCGTTTGAGCAGTGCGATGTGATTTTGGCTCCAACCGTTCCCATGACCGCGTTTGAAAAAGGTCACGCCGTGAGCGATCCCGTTGAAACCTATCTTACCGATATTTGCACCGTGCCGGTGAATATTGCCGGACTTCCGGGCGTTTCGATCCCCTGCGGATTTAACGCGAACGGAATGCCGATCGGTATGCAGCTGATCGGAAAAAGCTTCGGAGAAGCGACAATTCTCAACGCCGCTTACAAATATCAGCAGGCGGCTCCCGAAAAATTTATTGATACAAAGTGGGGTGTTAAGCACAAAAACAAAAATATTCTGCGGCTGCACCACTCAGTTCGGCGGTGAGCCAAACACTCATTGCTGTCCCGTGTGCATCGGTCTGCCGGGCACTCTGCCCGTGCTGAACCGCGAGGTTGTGCGCTACGCTATAAGGGCAGGTCTTGCCGTTCACGGCGAAATTGCCGAGGTTGCCAAGATGGACAGAAAAAACTACTGCTATCCCGACCTTTCAAAGGCTTATCAAATCAGCCAGCTTTACGCTCCGCTGATTATAGGCGGTTATGTTGAGCTGTCAAACGGCAGAAAAATCCGTCTTCACCATATTCACATCGAAGAAGACGCCGGAAAGCTTATCCATCAGCACGGCGACACCTATGTTGACTATAACCGCGGCGGTGTTCCGCTGATCGAGATCGTTTCCGAGCCCGACATCCGTTCAATCGACGAGGCTAAGGAATACGTTGAAAAGCTGCAGCAGGTAATGCGCTATATCGGGATTTCCGACTGCAAAATGCAGGAGGGTTCAATGCGCTGCGACGTTAACATCTCTGTCCGTCCCGAGGGCAGCGAAAAGTTCGGCACGCGAACCGAAATAAAAAATATGAACTCCATCACCAATATAGCCAAGGCTATGGAGTACGAATATGACCGCCAGGTCGACCTGATCGAAAGCGGCGGCAAGGTTGTTCAGGAAACCCTGCGCTACGACGACGCCACAGGCACCACCTCATCCATGAGAAGTAAGGAGGACGCCCACGATTACCGCTACTTCCGCGATCCCGACCTTGTTACGATCAACGTTCCGCGCGAGGAGGTCGAGGCTCTCAGGGCTGAGCTGCCCGAGCTTCCCGCCGACAAGTACAGGCGTTATGTTGAACAGCTCGGTCTCCCCGAAAAGGATGCTCAGCTGCTTACAAAGTACCGCAAAATCAGCGAGTATTTTGACGAAGCGATAAAGGACGTAAAGTCACCGAAAACGGTTTCTAACTTTATTATCGGTCAAATCTTCCGCCGCACCGAAACCGAAAGCGACAAGGAAGTGTTTGATATCGCCACAACTCCCGCTCACCTCAACGAGCTTGTAAAGCTTTTGGACAGCGGTAAAATCCGCAATAACCTTGCCAAGTCAACGCTTGAAAAAATGCTCGACAGCGGCAAGGGAGCGCTTGAGTTCATAAGCGAAAGCGATATGGGCGGAGTAGACGACAACGCTTTGCTTGAGCTCTGTAAAAACGCGGTCGCAGGCAACACTAAGGCTGTTGAGGATTTCAAAAACGGAAAAGAAAAGGCTATAAAAGCACTTGTCGGAAACGTAATGAAAAACAGCCGCGGCAAAGCCGACGCAATGGCAGCCGAAGCAAAAATCAAAGAAATAATTGCGTCGCTTAATTAAGGTTTAATTTGCACATTCGGCGTTTTGTAAAACGCGTAGTGCAGTAAAAAGAGGTCAATGAAATTTGTGTTTCATTGTTTCCCGGTTTTTTAAATAATATAATTAAAGGGGGGCGTTTCGCCTCCCTTTATACTAATTCCTGATAGAAAGTAGACTTATGTTTTGCGAGGATATTTTTCGCAAGACAAGGCGGAGGACGCGGCAAGGCTGGCGCCTTGCAAGGAC
>CADAYK010000037.1 GCA_902792105.1 uncultured Ruminococcus sp. | reverse complement strand
TAAGGTCGTTGAAGGCGAATATGCCGACAGCGAAGAGTTCGAAGAGGGTATCGTCACATCAATGAGTCCCGACCCGGACAGAGAACTGAAAAAAGGAAGTACGATCACCTTGAATATTTCGTCCGGACTTATAGAATCCGACGACAGCGATAATTCAAGTGACAATAACGACAACGAGGATTACGACGAGGATTATGATTATTATGACGATTACGATAATGGTTATGATGATTACGATGACGGCGAAGATTCCGAAGATGATGATTCTCAGGGCAGCGAGAGCAGCAACAGCAGCAGCAACAGCAGCAGCGGCAACAGCGGCAACAGCGGCAGACGCAGCCGCAGCGAGCCCTCTCCCGAAGACACTTCCTACAGCAAATACAAAAACAACACAAGCTATATGTCACAGTCAGAAGTTAATAAAATGAATCGTTCAGAGCTAAACCTGGCTCTGAACGAGATATATGCTCGCAGGGGAAGAATATTTAACAATTCTTCCCTTTCAAGTTATTTTAATGCGCAGTCGTGGTATACTCCAAAGTACAGCGAAGACGAATTTGCGGAAAAAGTTACGTTTAATGATTACGAAAACAAGAATATTGAGATGATTCTTGACGCCCAAATGAACAAAGGTTACCGTTAAAAAGGCTGGTTGTTTAAAATGAAAGACCTGATTTTAAAGGCAGTTAAAAGTAAATTTTTATTTGCGGCATTGCTTAATGCTGTCTTTGCCGCCGCAATTATTATTTTCACATCCTTTTCGTATATTGACAGCGGAGATTATTACAATTCGATATTAATTTGCAGAGACCATTTTTATTACAGCTCTACAATAAACTATATACTTGCCATGATACTCGGAACAGTACAGTACGCCCTGGCGGATTTCAACTGTTTTGTTTTGTTTGAGATTTTGGCTTCATACGCGGCGTTTGTTTCGATCACATTTGTGTTTGCCGACAAATACAACAAGCGCAAGGCGTTTGTTTTTTCCGCGGTATTAAACATTATTTACGCTTTGAACCACTATTCCCAGGTTAACAGCGGAAGCACCTCGGCACTGCTGCTTTTGGGCGGCTTTATGCTTGTGCTTAACGCTATTTACCACAAGCGCTACAGCCTTCCCTGCTGGATCGGCGTGGCTGAAATCCTGTTCGGCTCGTTCTTAAACTATCTGTATTTCTTTGTAGCGCTCGGTTTTGCGGTCGCGTTCTTCTTCGGCGATATGCTTGCAAAAAGAAAGTACCGCCTGCAGTTCCAAAAATTCTTTTGGTACTCACGTCCGTTCTTTTTGATGTTTTTGCTGGTAACGCTGCTGACCGTGGGACTGGCTCAGTTTTCGTATTCCGTAAACCACGCAACCGTTGAAGCCGAAGACTATTATAACTATTCTGTAGCGAGAACCGCCGCAGACTCTCTCCCCTTCCCCGACTATAAGGAAAACGCGGAAGAGTTTAAGAAGGCGGGAATTGACACCGAAACAAAATATGAGGTGTTTAAGCTCGGCTACTTTGATCCCAAAAATAAGCTTGACACTAACGCGCTTAAAGCCGTTAACAAGATTCAGCTTGCCGAGATACAAAGCAAGCCGTCATATGCCTTGAACGCGATGTGGATGGATTTTTACGGACACATTCAAAATCCGGATACAACGTTTATTGCTATGATCGTGTATATAGGGATCTCGATAATTTTCATTATCTATCATAAAAACAGGTTCAGCTTCTTTCCGCTGTTTTATTTCCTTGCAGGAATTATAACCTGCTTTGTGCTGAGACTTGTGCTGTTTATTAACGACGCTGTTTTGTACGGTGTTTTGATGTTTATGCTTGCCCTGCTTATGAATTCGTTTAATTTTGAGATTCAGCGCAGTAAAAAGCCGTCATCAAAGCTCAGGCTGAGTAACGGATATATGATTATTTCGACCGCGGCTGTCGTGATAGTTTCGGTTATTAACTGCTTTTTGTTCTTTAACAGCCTTCCGGTTGTAAATTACGATTATGTTCCCGAAAGCCTGATTTCTGAAATCAACCGCAATCCCGACTGCTACTATGTTATTGACACCCCTTCCGAAAAGGAATTTGTTCAGTACACCGAAAACTATTTGCATCCCATGTGGGGTTACCGCAGCGAATACCTTGAAAATCTTGACGGCTTCACTTACTTCCACAACAACGATATGCTCAGGCGAAGATATTTGCCCGAGAATATTTATGAAGCTGTTTTGACTAACCGCAAAATATATGTTATCGACAAAAATATCGTGTTCAGAAAAGAAGCCTATTTAACCGATAATTATGCCGATAAAGACTGTTATGTGGCTTATGATCAGGTTGATGAGATAGACGGCTACAAGATTTATGAGGTCAAACAAAGCGAAAAATAAGCTGATTACCTGATATTACAACAATAAATTTCTTTAATAGAAATAACCGCCGTAACCGAAAAGGCTGCGGCGGTCATTTTATCAATTTTATACTAATTCCTGATAGAGGAGGACGCCGCAAGGCTGGCGCCTTGCAAGGACGACAACGCAGTATTGCGGAAAATAGTCCGCAAAGATTGTCTACTTTTTATTAGGTATTAGTATTAGCATATCCTGCGGTAAGGGCGCGGATATGCTTATTTTTTTGCCTGTTACAGGGTGGTTAAAGGTCATTTGCGCACAATGCAGGGCGTGGCGGTTGATTTTTTCACAGCTTCCGCCGTACAGATCATCGCCGAGCAAAGGATGTCCGAGATAGCTTAAATGGCAGCGGATTTGGTGAGTCCTGCCCGTTTCGAGCCAAAGCCTCAGCAGCGAATAATCGCCGCCGTTTTTCAGCACGGTATAGTGTGTAACCGCAGGAGCGCCGCTGCTCAGCACATGACGGACTATTTTGGATCCGTCGGTTACGCCGATCGGCGCGTTCACCGTACCATCCCCTGTCATAATTCCGTGTGCCACGGCGAGATATTCCTTGTGCACGGCTTTTTTCAGCTTGTTAACGGTGAACCTGTCCTTAGCCACCAAAACAAGTCCCGAGGTATTGCGGTCAAGACGGTTTACCGCGCGAAAGACATAATTCTCACCGGTTTGAAGGCTGCGGTAAGCGGCGATGTTCGCAAGTGTGTCGGTTTGGTGCTGCTTTACCGGGTGAACGGGCATGAACGGCGGTTTATTTACCACAAGAATATGCTCATCCTCGAACAGGATGTCAAGGCTGCCCGGCACAGGCTCAATGCGCATTTCCTCAGGGGGAAGCTTTATTGTGACGGAAGAACCGGCGGTCACCTTGTCAACCGTTCGCAAAATTTTTCCGTTCATCAAAATACCGTCTTTTTCTCGCTTTAGCTGTGTTATCATTCTTGTAGACAAGCCGCAAAAGCTCTTTAAAAACCATTTTGCGTTCATTCCGCCGCAAGCTTCGGGCACGGTAAAGCGTAGGATGTCAGGCATTGAAAAGCCTCCATAATACAAAGATCGCCGCTGCCTGGGCAAGTATGATCAAAGGGATTCCCAGCATAAACTTCAGGTGGCGTGTTTTGTGCCTTATCAGAAGCATTGTTATCAGCATTGCAGCGCTGCCGCCCAATGCGGCAAGGATAAGAAGCGTTCTTTCCCTTACCCTGCGGCGGTGACGGATCGCGTTTACTTTGTCGGCAACGGTAACTATTACGGAAATAATACTGATAACAGCAAGGTAGATAAATAAATAGTTCATAATTTCTCCGGAGATGATGTGATGATGATAAAAAGATTATTCCCCGCCATTTTTTCGGCGGTGCTTTTGGTTTCGGCTTTTGCCGTATGCGCCCTTTACGGTCAGGACTTTCAGCCTGTGACGCAAACGATGAACGAGCAGTCAGCCGATTCCGCCGATGCGAAAGCCGCAGACACCGATATGAAGGGCGTTTGGGTTACTTATATGGAGCTGAGCATGGAGCACGAAGAGGATAAAAGCGAAAAAGCTTTTACAAATAAGTTTGAGACAATCGCGGAAAACTGCAAAAACGCGGGCTTTAACACCCTGATCGTTCAGGTAAGACCGTTTTGTGACGCTCTGTATAAATCGGCATACTTTCCGTATTCGCATATTCTGACGGGAACCCAGGGCAAAGACCCGGGATATGATCCGCTTAAAACCATGTGCGGAATTTGCCGCGGAAAGGGACTGAAAATTCACGCCTGGGTGAACCCTTACCGTGTGACATACAACAATGTCCCCGAAAAGCTGAGCGAAAACAACCCGTACTCAGCGGATAAAAATACTGCGATCGAAACCGACACCACGACCGTGCTCGATCCTTCAAGCGAAAAAACAAGAAAGCTGATTTCCGACGGTGTTGCGGAAATTGTAAAAAACTACGACGTTGACGGGGTTCAGTTTGACGATTACTTTTATCCCGTTGACATTGAAAGCCAAGATATTGCTCAGTACAACGCTTATCGCGGAAAAGCCAAGGGTGAGGTTATGACGCTTGAGGACTGGAGAAAGGCTAATGTTAACCTGCTGATCGCCGAATGCTGCGCCGCCGTTCACAGAAACAGCAAAAAGGCGGTTTTCGGCATTTCTCCCCAGGGTAACCTTGAAAACAACGCCGAGCTTTACGCTGACGTAAAAAGCTGGTGTGAAGTTTCAGGCTACTGTGATTACATTTGTCCGCAGATTTATTTCAGCCTTGAAAATCCGGCGCTCGGCTTTGAGGAAGCACTTGGCGAATGGTGCGGCATGGAACTTTGCGGCAATGTGAAAATGTATGCCGGGCTTGCAGGTTATAAGGCAGGCACCGACGACGACGAGGGCACATGGGAGTACAGCGACGACATTCTATATAAGGAATATAATATTCTGAAAAAGAATAATAAAATCAGCGGCTTTATGCTTTACAGCTATTCCTCGCTGCTTAGTGATGAGGCGAAAAAAGAGATTGATAATCTTAAGAAGCTTATGTGATCAAACAAGCTCTCCTTCGCAGTAGTCGTCATAAGCCCCGGTAAGCTTTACTCTGCAAACACGTGAGCAAAGCGAAGCGTCTGCGCTTACAACGTGAACGGGGGTGTAGTTTTTAGTGTAGCCCTCAAGGTAACCGTGGCGGAGGCGCTCAAAAAGCACTTCCTCGGTAAGTCCCGTCTGCGAGCTTAAAAACTCCCTGCGCGAATCGCCGGTGAGCTGTATCATCTGCTTTGCGCGCTGTTCTTTAACAGCCGGTGAAAGCTGATCCGGCGCGTCGGCTGCCTTTGTTCCCCTGCGGCGTGAATAGGGAAAAACATGCACCTTGGCAAAGCCTATGGACTTTACAAATGCCATTGACTCGGCAAAATCCTCCTCGGTTTCGCCGGCAAAGCCGACCATTACGTCGGTCGTTATCGAAGCGTTTTCAAAGCTGTTTCTAAGGCGGTCAACTATTTGTGCGTATTCGGCTGCGGTGTAATGCCTGTTCATGGCTTTCAGCGTATTGTCGCAGCCGCTTTGAAGCGAAAGATGGAACTGAGGGCAAAACTTGGGCTGAGCCGCAAGGCGTTTTGTCATTCGCTCATCCATCTGCTCAGGCTCAATTGAGCCAAGGCGCACGCGTTCGATACCCTCAACAGAGCAAGCGGCTTCAACAGCGTCGGCAAGGTCGAATTCTTCGCCGAGACCATAGGCGGAAAGATTTATTCCGACCAGTACGACCTCCCTGTAGCCGTTAGCCGCAACGCTGACGATTTCTTTTTTTAAGTCAGCGAGAGGCTTTGAACGCACCCTTCCCCTGGCGTAAGGTATGATGCAATAGGAACAAAAGCGGTTGCAGCCGTCCTCGATTTTGATAAAGGCGCGAGTGTGTTCACCAAATGACGAAACTGTAATATTTTCGTATTCAAATCCCGAATTATCATGAACGGGGATGTCGATAAAAGGAGTTTTTTGTGACAAATACTTTTCAATTGAAGGAATAAGCGCGGCTCTTTGTTTGTTGCCGAGGATGATGTCGCATTCGTGAAACTGCTTCATTTCATCGGGAAACGCCTGAGGCATACACCCCGTTAAAACAATTACCGCATGGGGATTATTACGTCGTATTCTCCTGATAAGCTTGCGGTTTTTGGCGTCGCTGACCGAAGTCACGGTGCAGGTATTGATAATAAAAATGTCCGCAAAATCCTTATTTTCCGCTTGAGAAAACCCGTTTTTCAGCATATCCTCGCGCATGGATTCGGATTCATATTGATTCACCTTACATCCGAGGGTAACTACATTAAAATTCATTATTATGTTCTTCCTTTTTATTGAAAATGTTGAAATTACAATTTTTTAATAATTTTGATTGATAAATGGCCGAAAAAATGCTATTATATTATTGTTAAATCAAGAATTCAACAAGATTTTTAATATGAGGTGTACATATGTATAGCGTTCCCATAACGGCAATTAACAAAAACGGTCTTATCGAAATTTTTGAAACACTCGCTCAGTTCCCTAATGTTATGATGATCAGAAGCGGAGATTACACGGTTGACGCTCATTCGCTTATCGGAGTTTTTTCGCTTGATATCAACAAACCGCTTGAAATCATCCTTGACGAAGCACCGGAATACCGCATAATTCAGGTGTGCGGATTGCGCAGCAAGATTTTTCGTCAGATTGTACAAATAAATCGAGGTAAGGCTGTCGCCTTGCCGAGATTTTTTGCGCAAGCTGACGGAATAATATTCAAGCAAGCCGTGCGCTTTGAATTGTGCGGTGTTGCCTTTATCTTTTTATATAGTAAAAGGAGGCCGCAAGGGCCTCCCCTTTAACAATCGGTAATATCAAGAATTTTTGTCTACAACATGAAAGGTTTTGAGGTTTCCGGTCTTTTCGCTGCGCTTGTCAAGCTCGGCGAGAACATCCTCAAGCGGAATGCCCTGCTTAACCATCATTACGGTAAGGTGATAGATAAGGTCGGCAATTTCATAAACTGTTTCGCTGTTGTCTCCGTTTTTTGCCGCGATAATTGTTTCGCTGCACTCCTCGCCCACTTTTTTCAGGATCTTATCAATGCCCTTGTCGAGCAGATAACAGGTATATGAACCTTCCTTGGGATTATCTCTTCTGTTTTCTACTGTTGCGTACAAAGCCGCAAGAACTTCTCTGTCGTTCATATTATACCTCTATACTAATTTTTTGAAAAAGCAGCTGTGATTGCCGGTGTGGCAGGCTGCTCCTGTTTGCTCCGCGATAATAAGCAGCGTATCATCGTCGCAGTCCGCGTAGATTTCCGCAACCTTTTGCAGATGTCCCGAGGTCGCGCCCTTGTTCCAAAGCTCACCGCGGCTTCTTGACCAAAACCAGGTGTAGCCTGTTTCAAGGGTTTTTTGAAGGCTTTCGCGGTTCATATAGGCAAGCATAAGAACCTCGCCCGTGGATTTTTCCTGCACAATCGCGGGAATTAAATCCGATTTTACAAAATATTTATCTAAATCCATATTTAAACCTTCATTATCAGATTTTCGTTGTCATTTCAATAGCCTGTTTTAAGTCAATTGTTCCGCTGTAAATAGCCTTTCCGCAAATTGCGCCGTAGATGTCGAGATCGGAAAGATTGATCAAATCCTTAAGCACTGCCACTCCGCCGCTTGCGATTATATTACAGCTGACCTCGTGTGTAAGGTCGTCAAGCTGTTTAAGGTTAGGTCCCGCAAGAGTTCCGTCCTGATCGATATCGGTAAAAACAATTGTCTGCACTCCGACGGCTTCCATGCGTTTGGCAAGCTCGATGTAATTGATGTCGGAGTTGTCAAGCCAACCCTCTGCCCTGACCATGCCGTCCTTCGCGTCGATACCAACGACGATTCTGTCGCCGTATTCCCTAACGGCGTCAACTACAAGCTGTTGGTTCTTAACAGCCGCAGAACCGAGGATCACACGGTTTATTCCGCGCGAAAGATAGTATTCCACAGCGTTCATATCGCGGATACCTCCGCCGACCTCAACCGACAAGCCCGAAGATTTAGCAACGTCGGCGATTAAATCGGCGTTTACAAGCTTTGCGTCCTTGGCGCCGTCAAGGTCAACCATGTGCATCCAGGCTGCTCCTGCCTGAGCAAACTGCTCAGCTGCTTTGTAGGGCGATTCGCAAACCCGGTGCGCGGTGCTGTAGTCACCCTTCAAAAGCCGGACGCAGTTGCCGTCCTTTATGTCTATTGCAGGTAAAATAATCATATTAAAGCACTCCTTTTGTAGAAAGAGGTTTTCCGCTGCCGTTTTGCTTTACAGCAAGCCTGAGCGCGTGCGCCGCCGCCTTGTACAGCGCTTCGGTGATATGATGTGAGTTGGCGCCGTAAAGCGATTTAAGGTGAAGCGTGATTCCGGCGTTGAACGCGAGCGCGCGCATAAACTCAACGGTCAATGAGCAGTCGTAGCCGCCGCAGCATTCCTGAGGAAATTCGGCGTCAAACACCAAAAACGGTCTTCCGCTTACATCAACCGACGCAAACGCCAATGCTTCGTCCATAGGCACATAAAAGCTTCCGAAGCGCTCGATCGAGCCTTTATCGCCCAGAGCTTCGGCAAACGCCTTGCCGAGCACAATGCCGGTGTCCTCAACGGTATGGTGTCCGTCAACGTACAAATCGCCCTTTACACTCACCTTAAGACCAAAGCCGCCGTGTGTGGCAAAGGAGTTGAGCATATGATCAAAAAAGCCCACTCCGGTATCTATCGACACCTCGCCGCCGTCAAGATTCAGACTGAGCCTGACGTCGGTTTCTTTTGTTTTTCTTTCGATTTCGGAGGTTCTCATTCTATCACCCCAAGATATTCTTTAAGTGCGCTTACCGTTTGGCTTACTTCGTATTCCGTTCCCGCGGTTATGCGCAGATAACCGCCCATTAAACGCACGACGATTGACTTTTGCTTTAAAAATTCCCAGATTTCAGCCGCGCGGCCGGTTTTTACAAACACAAAATTCGCAACACTCTGATAAACCTTAAAATCAGACTGTGTTTTTTCTATTGCAGTCAATTCATTATACAGCTTTTCACGGTTATTTACAATAGTTATTTTTCTTTTATGTAAATATTCTTTATTTTTATAGATAACTTCGCCGACCGCCTGCGAAATACTGTTAACATTGTACGGCGATTTTACTGCCTTTATTGCCCTGGAAATAACGGGATTTGCAACCGCGAAGCCGAGACGGAGCGCGGCGCAGCCGACAGCCTTTGAAGCTGTGCGGAAAATTATAAGGTTATCATAGCTTTCAACCTCGCTTAACAGGCTTTGATCCCAGAAATCCATGTAAGCTTCATCAAGAATTACAAGCGCGTTTGTGCTGTTTACAAGCCTGCGCACGTCATCGGCGGTGACTCCCCTGCCTGTGGGATTACACGGATTGGAGAACAGCAAAAGCTTGATGTTTTCGCGCCTGAGCTTTTCGATAAGCGCGTCAACGTCGATGTCAAGGTTATCGTCCTTGACAAAGGAAGCGCACTCTACCTCGCATATTGACGAATAAAAGCCGTACATTGAGAAATCGGGTGACACAACAAGCATTTTGTCGCCTTTTTCAAGAAACGCCGATTCAATCAAAAATATCAACTCGTCGGAGCCGTTGCCTGCTGTTACAAGCCCGGGCTTGATGTCGTAAAATTCCGCAAAAGAATTAACCAACTTTTCCGCAAGAGGGTCGGGATAGCGGTTGTAGTCGATTTTTTGCATTACGCTGTCGATCTGACGCCTGATATCGTCCGGAAGGTTTTCGGGACACTCGTTAGCGTCAAGACGGATCTTATATGTGCCGCTGATCGGTTCATACGGCACAAGCTCTTTGATTTTGTTGTTAAGTGTGTAACTCATAGCTTTCCGTCCTTAATCAAGATCAAAACGAACCTTGACAGAATTTGCGTGAGCGGTTAAGCCCTCGGTGTCGGCGAAACGGATAATATCCTGCGCGTCGGCTTTAAGAGCGCTTTCCGTATAGTAAATAAAGCTTGATTTTTTGATAAAGCTGTCTACCGAAAGCGGAGAGAAGAAACGCGCTGTGCCGCCTGTGGGCAAAACGTGGTTGGGACCTGCGAAGTAGTCGCCGAGGGGCTCGGGACTGTAGTTGCCGAGGAACACCGAACCGGCGTTATCAAGCTTGCCTACATATTCCATCGGGTTTTCACAGCAAACCTCAAGGTGTTCGGGAGCGAGCTCGTTCGCAAAATCGACCGCCTGTGTCATGTCGCTGCAAACGATTACGGCGCCGAAGTTGTCGATTGACGATTCAATGATTTCCTTGCGCTCCAGCTTTTGCATTTGGATTTCAAGCTCAGCCTTTGTCTGTTCGGCGATTTGCGGCGAATCGGTAAGCAAGATCGCCGAGGCAAGCTTGTCGTGTTCAGCCTGGCTCATAAGGTCGGCGGCAAGAAATTTGGGATTCGCGGTTTTGTCCGCTACAATCAAAATCTCGCTGGGACCTGCTATCATATCTATGTCAACAACGCCGTAGAGCAGCTTTTTGGCTGTGGCTACAAAGATATTTCCGGGGCCGACGATTTTGTCGACCTTCGGAACGGTTTCGGTTCCGTAAGCTAAAGCCGCGACAGCCTGAGCGCCGCCCATCAGGAAAATACGGTCCACGCCCGCGGTTTTAGCCGCCGCTATAATGTTGGGGTTGGGCGTGCCGTCCTTTTGCGGAGGTGTGACCATAATGATTTCCTCTACGCCGGCAATTTTTGCGGGAACGGCGTTCATGAGAACCGACGAGGGATAAGCCGCAGTGCCGCCGGGAACATAGATTCCCACGCGCTTTAAGCCGCGGACCCTCTGCCCCATTATTACTCCGTTTTCCTTGGTGGTGAGCCAGCTTTGCTGAAGCTGCCTTTTGTGGAAATCGGCAATGTTTGCCGCCGCTTTCTTGACTGTTTCAAGATAGTCGGCGTCGCATTTTTCGATAAGCGCGTCGATATCCTCGGCAGGAATTTCGGTTTTTTCGGGAGCCTTCCCGTCAAATCTGACCGTGTATTCCTTTACTGCCGCGTCGCCGTTTTCGCGCACGTTGTCTATAATTTCCTGAACAGCGGGAATTACGTTTTTGTCGGAATTCTGCGCTCTTTTTTTAAGATATTCAATAAACTCATATTCCCTTGTGCCGTCTGCGGTTACAGTGGTAATCATTGCGTTACAGCCTCCAATTTTTTTTGCAAATCTTCAATTTCTTTTTTTCTGAGCTTAAGGCTCGCGGTGTTGGCGATAAGCCTTGCGGAAATGTCGGTTACCCATTCGATGACCTCAAGTCCGTTAGCCTTCAGCGTTGATCCCGTTTCCACTATATCGACAATGCCGTCGGAAAGACCGACAAGCGGAGCAAGCTCAACCGAGCCCTCGATTTTAATAATCCGCACGTCCATATTTTTTTCGTCAAAAAACGCGCGTGTGACATTAGGGTATTTTGTGGCTATTGTTTTGGTGTTGTAGCCGGCGTAAAAATCACTGCCTTTTTTGGTCGCAAGGGCAAAACGGCATTTGCCGAAGCCCAGGTCGAGCAGCTCGTAAAATGATGTGCCGTTTTCAAGTATCGTGTCCTTGCCTACAACCCCGAGGTCGCAAACTCCGTGTTCAACATATGTAATGACGTCCGCGGCCTTTGCGAGCACGACCTCAAATGCTCCGTCACCGACGGATAAAATAAGACGTCTGCCCTTGTTTTTTATTTCGTCACAGTTGTAGCCGATTTTTTCAAGCAGCTCAACTGTGGTTTTTTCAAGTCTGCCCTTTGTAAGAGCTATTCGTAACGGTTTCATATTTTTACTTCCTTTACCTGTGCAATTCCGCGCTCGGCGGCAAAACGCTGTGTTTCCTCAAGCGTAGGCAAAACGCTGAACTGTGCTTTTACTCCGCTTTTATTAAGCTCTGCAACCTGTGAGATCGCCTGCATTTCGCAGCCGTCGTGAGCAAAAACAAGCACGTCGGGATTGTCGGAGTAGCTCACGTTATTGTCGGCAAGGAGCTTCATTGTTACTGCGTCGGTATCGACAGCGAAGCCTGCCGCGCCCATGGGCAGATCGAACTCGCCGAGCAGCTCGTCATACCTGCCGCCCGAAAGCACTGCGTCGCCGATTCCGCTGATATAACCCGAAAATACAATTCCCGTGTAATAATCATTGCGCTGAACCAGACCAAGGTCTACAATGATTTTTTCGCCCAGTCCGAGAGACGTAAGATTTGTATATATTTTATGCAGGTATTCAAGCGCGCTTACGGCCTTGGTGTTCTCACATATTTTGAGAGCCTTGTCAAAAACATCTTCGCCGCCGAACAGCGAAGGAAGGCTTCTGATTGCGCTTACTGCGCTTGAAGGCTGTAGCTTGTCGAGCAGATTGTTAAGCGCGGAATAGTTTTTTCCCTCGATCAAAACTCTTATTTTTTCCTTGTGAGGCTCGTCGATTTCAAGGTTTTCGGACAGCGCGTCAAAAACGCCGGCGTGACCGAGCTCTATTCTGAAATCGTCGGAAACAGCGGACAAAGCGCTTACGGCTGTGGTGAGCACCTCAAGGTCGGCGCGAATGCCTTTGACGCCCAAAAGCTCGACGCCCATTTGCATATTCTCGTTGCTTCGTCCCGTCAGTGTGGGATTGTTGCGGTAGACCGCCTGCTTGTAGTACAGTCTTACAGGCAGAAGGCTGTTTTTCAGCCTTGATGACACCATGCGCGCGATCGGCAAAGTTGAATCGGGACGCACGACGAGCAGCCTGCCCTTGTTGTCGACTGTTTTAAACATTGCTTCCTGCATTATTCCGCTGCAAGGCAGCGCAAAAACGTCATAAAACTCAATTGCCGGCGTGATTACCTTTTTGAAGCCGCGCGAACGGAAAACATTTTCAACCTTTCCGCAAACATCGTCCATTGCGGAGCATTCGGCAAACAAAAAGTCCTTGGTGCCTTCGGGTGTTATTTTGGTGTATCTTTTCATAAAATCCTCTCATTACGCTTTAGTATGATAACACTTTAGTATATTAACACAATAAAACTGTTCTGTCAAGGCAATACCGCACAATATTTTATACTGTGCGGTAAAAGCTTACTTTTTATTGTCTTCGGTAATTTCGGTAAATGTTCTTTCTTCTTTACTATTTTTGTTTTTTCCGGATTCTTCTTCGTTTTCGTATTCGTCATCCGAATCCTTGTCGCCGATGTTAAAATGAATGAGCTTTTTGATCTTGTTTCGCTGTTCGGCTTCTTTTTCCTCGCGAAGCTTTTTTTGCTCTTCGGCTATTTCGGCGTAGCGGAGAACCTGAAAATCGAGCGCCTCCTGACCGAGCTTGCCCTTTTCTTCAAGATTGTTGCGAACTCTTTTGCCGACAAGCGAGTAAATGACAGCGTATATCGGGGTTCCCAGTACAAAGCCGATAAGACCGAAAAGCGCGCCTCCGACGATAACGCTGAACAGTACCCAAAAGCTTGAAAGACCAACATGGTTTCCGATGATTTTGGGACGGGTGATGTTTGCGTCGACCTGCTGCAAAACAAAATCAATGATGATAAATGTGATAAGCGGCTGAGGTCCGATAAGAGCGAGGATAAACGCGCTCGGGATGCCGCCGATCCACGGACCGAAGAACGGGATGATGTTGCAAACGCCGCAGATCACCGCAATAAGCGGTGCGTAAGGCACGCCGAAAATCGCGAGAAGTACGAACAGCGCAAGTCCGAAAACGGCTGAATCAACGATGTCGCCGACAAGAAAACGACCGCATTTTGTGTCTGTAATATCGACGATTTCATAAAGCTTTGGCAAAGCCTTGATCGGCAAAAACGCGACCGCGAGTTTTTTTACCTGATGGCAGAGCGATTCCTTGCAGGCAAGGAAATAAACCGAAATTACAATTCCCATGATCAGGTTGTAAATGCCGGTCGTTGCCGATGACAGGAAACCGAAGAAGTTTGTGAAGAAGTACGGAAGGCTGTCGAAAATCGCCTTTGTGATGTCAGCCGCATTAATATTTTCCTTGCCGGTGAAGGTCATGAGCACGTTGCTGATCATTTCTTCCTGAGTAAAGGTAATCGGAATATTGGCGTTAAAAGTATTGTTTATCCAATTTACGGCGTCCTTATAATAATTGTAGAATGTTTGACCGTATCTCGGAGCATTTTTTACAAGAGTAGCAATGTTTTCGGCAAGCTGGGGAACAACCGTTACAATTAACGCCGCAACTATTGCCGCAGCGCCGACATAGGTTAATGTAATGGCAAGCGGTTTTTTTACACGCAGCAAAAATTTATGCTTTGTTCCCATTTTTTTAAATGCTTTGTCATGCAGCGTTTTATATGGAAAATTAAGGATGTAAGCAAACAGAAACCCTATGAAGAAGGGCGTCAAAACCGCAAAAACAGCTCCCACAATAACCAGCAGCACGCTGATATTATCCTTGACAAACAGCAGCAGAACAGTAAAAGCAATCGCGATCAGAACATTCTTCATTGTCAATAGTTTTTTCATAAAGATTCCTCCTTAGAATAAAGACATCTGCGAGGTTTCGGGCATTCCGCTGAGTACCCCTACCGAGGTAAGAGTCTCGATTACTGCCTTGGTAACCTTTGTTTTAACCTGTAAATCCTCAACCGAAAGGTACTCTCCCTTTTTGCCCTCCTCGGCAAGCGATATCGCAGCCGCCTCGCCTACTCCGGGCAACGACGAGAACGGCAAACGAATTTTTCCGTCCTCAACAACAAACATCTTCGCCTCTGACTTGTAGATGTCAACAGGCAGAACCTGAATTCCGCGCGCGAGCATTTCGTTCACGATTTGCAGGGTTTGATAATCCTTGTCATCCTTGTCGGTGGATTCGTGATTATTCTGCATTTGCTTGATTTGGTTCATTCGCGCCTTTACTGCGGAATGTCCCTGCATAAGAAGCGCGCCGTCAAGATTTTCGCTGCGCACCGTAAAGTAAGCGGCGTAATATTCGGTAGGCCGGTGAACCTTGTACCAGCCGAGCCTGAGCGCGGCGATCATATATGCCGCGGCGTGAGCCTTGGGGAACATATATTTTATCTTCATGCACGAATCGATGTACCATTCGGGCACATTGTGTTCGCGCATCGCTTTAAAGTGTTCCTCGGTAAGAAGCTTGGTTGATTTTCCCTTACGCACGATCTCCATTATTTTAAACGCCATGGAGCTGTCAAGCCCCTTGTGCATAAGGTAGGTCATAATTGAGTCACGAGTACCGATAACCTCTGAAATCGTGCAGGTTCCGTTGTGGATCAGATCCTGGGCGTTGCCGAGCCAAACATCGGTGCCGTGCGACAGTCCCGAAATCTGCAAAAGGTCGGTGAAGGTCTTGGGCTTTGACTCGATGAGCATTCCGCGCACAAAGCTTGTGCCGCATTCGGGAATGCTGAACGTGCCTGTTTTGCTGTCGATGTCGTCCTCGGTCACCCCGAGAGCCTTGGGAGAAGTGAACAGCGACATAACGTCGGGATCGCTCATGGAAACCTTCATTACGGGGATGCCTGTAAACATCTCAAGGTAATGGTAGATGGTCGGAACATCGTGTCCGAGCTCGTCAAGCTTGGTTATTGTATCGTGGATCGAATGGAAGTCGAAGTGTGTGGTGATATTGTCGGAGGTCATATCGTTTGCCGGATGCTGGACCGGACAAAAGTCGTAGACCTCGTTTGTGCGCGGAACAACGACCATGCCGCCGGGGTGCTGACCGGTTGTGCGCTTTACGCCTGTGCAGCCCTTGGCAAGCCGCTTTAATTCAGCCTTGTTTCGGCTGAGTCCGCGCTCCTCAAGATATTTTTTCGCAAAGCCTATCGCGGTTTTTTCTGCCACGGTAGAAATAGTGCCCGCCTTGAACACGTTGTTTTTGCCGAACAGTTCCTCGGTATAGCGGTGGGATTTTGACTGGTACTCTCCGCTGAAGTTGAGGTCGATATCGGGCACCTTGTCGCCCTTGAAGCCGAGGAAGGTTTCAAACGGGATTTCGTGTCCGTCCTGATCCATATGTGTTCCGCATTCGGGGCAGTCCTTGGGCGGAAGGTCAAAGCCTGAGCCGTAGCTGCCGTCGGTGATAAACTCGCTGTGCTTGCATTTTGGACAAATGTAGTGCGGACACAG
The DNA here is from genome assembly GCA_902792105.1 of uncultured Ruminococcus sp. Classification (GTDB taxonomy): domain Bacteria; phylum Bacillota; class Clostridia; order Oscillospirales; family Acutalibacteraceae; genus Ruminococcoides. The sequence goes on along the minus strand of CADAYK010000037.1, from coordinate 15,593 downwards.
CGGATTGACCTCGGAAATACCCGACATTGTGGCTACGAACGACGAGCCTACCGAACCACGGCTTCCTACCAGATAACCGTGTTCCTCGCTGTCGGCAACAAGCTTTTGGGCTGTCATATAGAGCACCGAAAAGCCGTAGGTCGTAATTGAGTTAAGCTCTTTTTCAAGCCTTTTTTGAACGATCTCGGGAAGAGGATCGCCGTATTTGTCCTTGGCGCGTTTCCATGTGATGTCGATAAGCTGCTCCTGAGCGCCTTCGATGTTCGGCGGAAAAGTTCCCTCGGGAATAGGTCTGATGTTTTCGCACATATCGGCGATTTTATTCGGGTTGGTCACAACGACCTCGTATGCCTTTTCCTTTCCGAGCCATTCAAATTCTTTTAGCATTTCGGCTGTAGTTCTGAAATACAGCGGAGCCTGGTTGTCGGCGTCCTTAAACTTTAAAGCCGCCTGCAAAATTTTCCGGTACTCGGAACAGTGCGGATCAATAAAGTGAACGTCGCAGGTAGCGCAGACGGGCTTGTTAAGCTCTCTGCCCAGTTTTTGAACGTGCCGTTTCTGATCAAAAACTCGTTGTTGCCCGAGGGCTGGATCTCAAGGTAATCGTAGAATGAAGCAATGCTTTTCAGCTCGCCCCACGGCGCACCCTTTAAAATTGCCTTGTAAAGCTGGCCTTCACAGCAGGCGGAGCCGATAATAAGCCCTTCTCTGAGCTCGACAAGCTTGCTTTTGGGGATTCGCGGCTTTTTGTAGAAGGTGTTAAGGTGGCTGTAGGAAATGAGCTTGTACAGGTTTTTCAGTCCTGTTTTATTCTTTGCAAGAATTATTTGATGATACGTCGGAAGCTTTTTAAAATCGCCTCCGGCTATTTTTGTATTTATATCGCCCGACTGTGTAATGCCGTAATCGTCCTTTAATCTTGAGCAAAGGCTGATAAAAATTTTCGCTAAGATTTCGGCGTCGTCGGTGGCGCGGTGATGGTTAAACTTGCCCAAGCGCAGGTAATTTGCCACTGTGTCAAGCTTAACGTTTTTGATGTCGGGCAAAATCGCCCTTGCGATCGCAACGGTGTCGATCGAAGTGCAGTTGTATTCACGGTTCATATTAAGGCACGCGCGGCGGATAAACGAAGTATCAAACGGCGCGTTGTGCGCTACCAGAATGTTATCTCCGGCGAATTCGAGAAACGCCGAAACCGCCTCGCTTTGGGAAGGCGCGTCCTTTACCATTTCGTCGTTGATTCCCGTAAGCTCGGTAATCTTGTACGGAATGGGCATTTCGGGATTTGCAAAGGTCGTAAAAGTGTCGGTGATTTCCCCGTTTACAACCTTTACCGCGCCGATTTCGGTGATTTTATCCTTAAGCGGCGAAAGCCCTGTGGTTTCGATGTCAAAACAGATGAAGGTGCCTTCAAAGCCTTCGTTTTGATCACCTGTTACCGATTCTACAAGGTCGTCCATAAAATATGCCTCGGTGCCGTAGAGCACCTTTATTTCACCGCCCGAGTAGGCAATGTCGTCAGCAGCGTGCATAGCGTCGGGAAACGCCTGGGCAACGCCGTGGTCGGTTATGGCAATAGCCTTGTGTCCCCAGTTATAGGCGCGTTTTACAAGCTCGCCTGCCGGCGTGAGCGCATCCATCTGCGACATATTTGTATGCAGGTGAAGCTCAACGCGCTTGGTTTCGGCTTTATCGACAATCTTAATTTTTTGAGCCGTTCCGATAGAGCCGGCGTTCAGCACGACCTCCTTGATAAACTCGTCGTACTGAACCTTTCCCATGACAACAACGGTAGAGCCTGCTTTCAGCCCGTCGATCGGCTGTGTGGCGTTTATGCTGTCAAAAACCTTTACGGTAACCGAGCCCGTGTAGTCGGTTATATCTATGGTAATTATGTTGTTTTTTCCGTTTTTGGTGGTGCGTTTTTCAACCTCAACCACGTCTCCCCACACGACAACACTGCCTGCGGAATCCGAGATTGAGCTGATCGGCACGATCGATCCGCGAATGCTCCTGCCGTAAAGCGGCCGAACCGAGCTTTGAATGATTTGCGGAGTAGCGAATTTACCCTCGCGGATCTCAATTTCGGTGAGAGCGTCCTCTGCCTGACGCTCGCGGATTTGATCGCTGACCTCCTCGTCAGCCCTGAAAAAGTCGGCTGCCTTTTGAAGCTGTTCGCGCTCCTGCTGCTTTACGGCGCTTTGCATAACCTGCTTGTATTCGTCGCTTTGCGCGGTTGCCTCAAAGGTGCCCGTGTATTTCAGGCGGAGATCAAGGTCAAACTCCTCGCGGATGTATTTTAGCAGGATCTCGTCAAAATGCTTAGCCTCCAAAATCGCCTTGCCGCCGTTTTGAAGGGTTATGATCAAAACATCGCCTTCAAGTGTTGCGTCGGCGTTGTTGAGCGTGCCGTTTATGCTTGGGATCTCACGCTTTACCGCCGCGTAAAGCTGCGGAAAATAATCCGCTGTAAACAGCTTTTCGCCGAAATGCGGCTTTATTATTACCGAGGCGTTAAGCGCGCCGGAAAAAAGCTTTTCGGCGGCAAGCAGCTCGCCTCGGTCGATAAGGGAATTAAAGCTTACCCACAGCGTAACAAGCCGCACCTCGTTATGTATATTGACCTTTGTTACCTCGCCGCAGGCGATCGCGGGATCGATTTGTTCGCCGCGCAAAAGCGAAGTAAAAAGTTCACCTATCGTTTTCATATATTTCCTTCTCTAACGCCAAAATTATAGTTTCTCTATCTCGTCCATAAGGGCGTCAACAAGCTTGTCCTCGTCTGTCTTATACAAAACCTCGCCCTTTTTGAACACAAGGCCGCAGCCGTCGCCGCCTGCAATGCCGATGTCGGCTTCCTTTGCCTCGCCGGGACCGTTAACAACGCAGCCCATTACGGCAACCTTGATGTTTTTGGTGCAGCCGCGAAGCCGCTCCTCAACCTCGTTCGCGATTTTTACAAGGTCAATCCTTGTTCTGCCGCAGGTTGGACAGGACACAAACTGCACGCCGTCCTTTTTTATATCCAAAGCCTTTAGAATGTCATATGCCGCGTAAATCTCGCGCACGGGATCTGCCGTGAGCGAAACGCGGATAGTATCGCCTATTCCGCGCAGCAGCAGCGAGCCGATTCCTGCGGCGGATTTTATGATCCCCATTCGCTCGGTGCCTGCCTCGGTAACGCCGAGGTGAAGCGGATAATCACACCTCTGCGAGGCAAGCTCGTAAGCCTTGATCATATTTGAAACCGTAGAGCTCTTCATTGAAAGAACAATGTCGTTAAAGTCGAATTTTTCGAGCAGCGAAGCATGATAGAGCGCGCTGTCGCAAAGAGCCTGCGGTGTGGGATGACCGTATTTTGCAAGGATCTCCTTTTCAAGCGAACCGGAATTAACTCCGATCCTTATGGGTATATTTCTCGCTTTACATGCGTCGGCAACCGCCTTTACCCTGTCGTCCGAACCGATGTTGCCCGGATTGATGCGGATTTTGTCGATTCCTGCCGCGCAAGCCTCGAGCGCGAGCTTGTAGTTAAAGTGAATGTCGGCGACAATAGGAACGCTTACCGCCTCTTTAAGAGCCGGAATAAGCCTGACCGCTTGCATGTCGGGAATTGCCGCGCGAATAATTTGACAGCCCGCCTCTTCAAGCTGCTTAGCCTGTTTTACCGAGCCTTCTATGTCTGTTGAGGGCACGTTGAGCATCGACTGGACAGAGACCTCAGCCCCGCCGCCGATCAAAACGTTGCCTGCTTTTACCTGTATTTTAGACGCCATAATATCCTCCTATACCGTTGGGAAAGTACCGGTTATAAGCTGAATTATATCCTTGACCGAAACCACCGCGATAAACGCGAGCAGCAAAGCCAGTCCTACGCCGTTTACGATGTATTCCACCTTGCGCGGTACGGGCTTGCGGAAAATGGCTTCTATCAGAAGGAACACAAATCTTCCGCCGTCAAGAGCCGGGAACGGAAGCATATTTACTATGCCGAGGTTGATCGTGATAAGAGCCATGATGCTTAAAATATTGTAAACGGCAACGCCGAAGCCGCCGTTGTTAAGTCCGTCGGAGGCGACGGTTTCAACCGCCTTTGTTATGCCTACGGGACCGGAAAGCTCGTTAAACGAAAACCTGCCCGTGACAAGCATTACAAGCGATTTCCAAACGGAGCGTGCCATTGTAAGCGTGCCGGTGAAGGTTTCTTCCATCACGGTTGCAAAATTCTTTTCCTTTGCGTTAACATAAAAGTCCATCATTACGGAGTATTTTTGCTCTTTTTTAGCTTCCTCATCCTTATAATAGGTGAAAAAATGAACATCCTTGAGCTCGGTTTCGCTGCCGTCACGGATAACCTTTACATCGCCCGTGTAGCGGATACGCTCCTTTTTTACCTCGATTTCGGGATACTTAAAATCCTTCGGCTTGCTCACCTTTGAGGTCTTGTACAGCTCGTCAATGCCCTGCTTCATCAGGCTGTAAGCCGTTTGCCTGTCGGGGGCATCAGCTATTTTTTCCGCGTATTTCGTGAGCGTATTCTTGTAAAGCTTTGTGCTTTCCTCATCCGAGAGCTTGTTGTCGTTTACCATTGACGAATATGTCAGCGTAAGCTCCTGAGCGCAGTCCTCGCGGTAGATTTGAAGTGATTCGGGATCAACGTTTTTGTAGTTGAGCGTTTGAATTGCAAACTGCAAATCTTTTGTGTTGAAGGTTCTGTAGCCGTCAACCGAAACGATTTGATCGCCTGCTTTGAGCCCCGAACAGGATGAAGCCGCGTTGGGCGAAAACTGGTCTACCGTTGTTGTGCCGAACTGCGGCGTGAACAGCGTGAGTATAAAAACGAAGATCAAACCCACGACAAAGTTCATAAACGCACCGGCTACAATTATAATCATACGCTTCCAGATTTTGGCGTTTACAAACGCGCGCGGATTGTCGCTTTCCTGATCCTCGCCCTCCATTGAGCAGTAACCGCCAATGGGAAAAAGTCTGAGAGAATACTGAGTTTCGCCCTTTTTAAAGCCGAAAATCTTGGGACCCATGCCGAGCGCGAACTCGTTGACCTGCACGCCCGAGCGCTTGGCGGTAATAAAATGTCCGAATTCATGCGCGAAGATTATGAATTCGAAAAGCAAAACTCCTATGATAATTAATGCGATTGTGATTAATATTTGCATTGATACATCTCCAAAATATTATTCCGCAAAAGAATTATAAAGATGATTTATTCCAAATACCCATACCCTTTTGTCATACTCTGTCTGTGACATACTGACGCGCCAATGCGTCAGCCTTGATCACGTCGTCAACATTTTCCGGCGTAAAGTTTTTAACGCTGTCGACCGCGCCCGAAACAAGCTCGCCTATTTCGAGGAATTTGATCTTTCCCTGACGGAACAGGGCGTTTGCCTCCTCGTTGGCGCCGTTGGCTATCGCAGTTGCGGCTCCGCCCATTTTGAAAGCCTTTTTGCACGCGGTAAGGCACTTAAAGGTTTCATAATCGGGCTCAAAAAAGCTTAAATTGCCGATTTGAGCAAGGTTAAGCTCTCCCACCGGAGAAGGCTCGCGCTGCGGATATGTAATAGCGTATTGGATCGGAATGCGCATATCGGGCAAACCGAGCTGGGCGATAACCGAATTGTCGGTGAATTCGACAAGCGAATGAACTATGCTTTCACGGTGAACCACAACGTCAATGCGGTCGCAGTCAACGTCAAAAAGCCTTCCGGCTTCGATTATTTCAAGACCTTTATTCATCATCGTGGCGGAATCTATGGTGATTTTTGCTCCCATACTCCAGTTGGGGTGATTTAGAGCCTCCTCCACTGTGGTATTTCGGAGGTCGGCTGCGGTTTTTCCGAAAAACGGACCGCCCGAAGCGGTTAATATCAGCTTTTTCAGCGCCTTTTGTCCGGGCATACCCTGAATACACTGAAAAATCGCGGAGTGTTCACTGTCAACGGGCAACAGCTTAACTCCGTTTTCCCTGACGGCGTCGGTCACAAGATTTCCGCCGGCGACAAGCGTTTCCTTATTTGCGAGGGCAATGTCCTTTTTCGCCTGCGCCGCGGCTATGGTCGGAAGAAGTCCCACCATGCCGACAACCGAATTGAGTACAAGCTCGGCGCTGTCCGACTGTGCGGCGGCGATAAGTCCGTCCATGCCGCTTAACACCTTGGTGCTTGTGTCCTTGATATTCAGCTTGAATTCCTTAGCTTTTTCCTCATCAAAAACTACGGCAAGCCGGGGCTTGTATTTTCTGACCTGTTTTTCGAGCAGGTCAATGTTTTTGGCGGCTGTAAGAGCACAGACATTGAGACCGAGCTTGTCGCAAACGTCAAGAGTCTGGGTTCCTATCGAGCCGGTTGAACCTAAAACAGAAATATTCTTAATCATAATTTACACCGCTGTAAAAAATGGAAGTACAATGTTTACCGCAACAGCAAGCGGAGCGGTAAAGATTATGCTGTCAAAACGGTCGAGCACCCCGCCGTGACCGGGAAAAATCGAACCGTAGTCTTTAATGTTAAGATTGCGCTTGATCAGCGAGAAGCTGATGTCGCCCAGTACGGAAACCGCGGAATCGAGCAAGGCTATGATTATTATCGGCAGGAAATTGACCTTGTAATCACGGATGACAAAAAGCTGGAAAATCAAGCCCATAAGCAGCGCCGAAATAAGGCAGAACACTAAGCCGCCAACGGCTCCTTCAACCGTTTTTTTCGGGCTTATGCTCGGGCAAAGCTTGCGGTTGCCGAATTTTGAGCCGATAAAATATCCGCCGCCGTCAGCCATCCACGGAAGCAGAAGCATAAGTGCAAAGAAAAAGCTTGAGCTTATGTCGTTGTTCGCGGCAACAGGAAAAGCGCACATTCCGAAGGTTATCAAAACAGTGCCGCTTACGGCATAGGTGAATGAAGAAAAGCTGAGCTTTTTATGAAGATAAATCAGCACCGAAAACGCCGCGATCATATACAAAACAGCGAAAATATACCAAAAATTTGTCGCGATAAATACCGGAATCAGCACCGCAAACGCCACGCAAGCAATAGTAAGCGGCAAACACGAGGTAAGATGCTTTGCGCTTAAGTATTCCAAAATCATCATTCCGTTTACTATGCCTACGCATATTCCGAGTAACGGATGCCAAAGCTCCGTAAGTATCATCAAAATCACGGCAAGCGGAATACCCACAGCCGCGGTTATCAATCGTGGTTTCAGTGAATTCATAAAACTCTCCTCTTTCAGCTTGGAGAATACTCATTATAGCTCAAAAAACGGCAACCCGCCGCGGCGGTCATACTCCGCCGTAGCGTCTGTTGCGCTGAGCAAATATTCTGAGTGCCTCGTCCATGTCGTTTGTGGTAAAGTCGGGCCAAAGCTTGTTCATAATTACAAACTCGGTGTATGCCGACTGCCACAGCATAAAGTTTGAAATGCGGTATTCACCGCTCGGTCTGATTATTAAATCGGGATCGGGCTGTCCCGCGGTGTACATATAGTTTGAAACAAGGCTGCTGTCAATTTGGCTTTCGTCAAGCTTTCCGCTTTTAACATCAAAAGCAATGTTTTTGACAGCGCGCACGATTTCGTCGCGGCTTCCGTAGTTCATGGCAATATTAAGAACCATTCCCTTACGCGACGCCGAGCTTTCCTCGTTTTCGTTCATAAGCGTTTGCAGCTCGGGGCTGAATCCGCTTTTGTCGCCGATAAAGCGCACAACGATATCGTCGTCCTTAAAATCGCTGAGCGCTTCTTCGAGGTACGACTTGAATAGTCCCATAAGCGCTCCGACCTCATCCTCGGGGCGCTTCCAGTTTTCGGTTGAAAAGGCATAAACCGTAAGATATTTTATACCGATATCGGAACAGTAACGCGTGATGGTTCTGAAGGTTTTAGCTCCCTCGCGGTGGCCTGCCTTACGAGGAAGTCCGCGCTTTTTTGCCCATCTTCCGTTGCCGTCCATAATAATGCCCACATGAGCGGGCATTATTATTTCTTTTGATATATCCGAAGAAGCTCCGGACTTTTTACTTTTTCCAAACAGCGCCATATTACAGCTCCAAAATCTCTTTCTGCTTATCAGCTGAGATTTTATCCGCTTTCTTGGTGAATTTATCGGTCAGATCCTGGGTTTTCTTCTCGCCTATCTTTAAATCGTCCTCGGTGAGCTCGCTCTTTTTCTTCATTCCCTTGAGCTTTTCGATAGTGTCGCGGCGAACGTTGCGGATCTGAACCTTGCATTCCTCGTCAAGTTTTTGAACATCCTTTACGATTTCCTTACGTCTGTCCTCGGTAAGAGGCGGAAAAACAAGGCGAATAAGCTTTCCGTCGTTCATGGGGTTTATGCCGATGTCGGACTTCTGGATAGCCTTTTCGATTTGTTTGAGTATTGAAGCGTCCCACGGCTGGATGGTAAGGGTTCTTGCCTCGGTCACGGAAACCGCCGCAAGCTGGTTTACGGGAGTGGGCGCTCCGTAATAATCGACCTTAACCTTATCGAGCACCGCGGGGTTTGCTCTGCCAGCTCTGATTTCGGAGTACTCGGTACAAAGGTGGTCAATGCGTCTTTGCATTCTTTCTTCTGCTTTTTTAAGCACTTCTTTCATATTTATGCCTCCTGAAATATATTTATTATCAAAGTATTTACACTTTTGCGGTTACAAGAGTACCGATGCTTTCGCCGCATACGGCTCTGTAGATGTTTTCGGGATCTTCAATGCTGAACACAAGAATAGGCAAATTGTTGTCCTTGCAAAGAGCCGACGCGGTGCTGTCCATTACTGCAAGATCCTTGCTTAAAACCTCGGCAAATGAAATAACGTCGTATTTTTTGGCGTTGGGGTTTTCTTTGGGATCGCTGTCATAAACGCCGTCAACCATTGTCGCCTTCATGATTACGTCCGCCTCGATTTCAACCGCGCGAAGCGAAGCGGCTGTGTCTGTGCTGAAAAACGGGTTACCCGTTCCGCAGCCGAAAATAACTACTCTGCCCTTGTTCAAATGGCTTACCGCCTTGTTGCGGATGTAGGGCTCGGCTACCTGGCGCATGGGGATAGCTGTTTGAACGCGGACGTCAAGTCCGAGCTGTTCAAGAGCGTCGGCAACTCCGAGCGCGTTGATGGTTGTTGCGAGCATTCCCATATGGTCTGCACGGGTCCTGTCCATTTCGCCCGAGCTTCTGCCGCGCCAAAAGTTTCCGCCGCCGACTACTATTCCTACCTCTACGCCGTTGTCAACGCATTTTTTTATCGGTTCGCATATTTTGATCACGGTGTCAAAATCTATTCCGTGCTTTGCTTCACCCGCAAGGCTTTCACCCGAAAGTTTTAACAAAATTCTCTTGTATTTTGGTTGCATATTATAACACTCCATTGTATTTTATAGTTATAATAATAATACTATAATTAACCAATTTTGTAAAGTATTTTATTTCGCGTTTTTTATTTCTCATTTTAATTTAAAGTTTATCTGAAGATATTGTCAATTTTCAAAAATTTATCTATAATAGCTTTAGATAAACTTCAGAAATGCATGATATAAAAGGATGTTGCAAATGTACCGTATTCTGCTTGTTGAGGATGACAGGAACATTCAGTCCCTGATAAATAATTATTTTGTGAAAAAAGAAAAAAACGTCTTTGAAATTGACATTGCTTCCGACGGCGAGCAAGGGCTTGAAAAGGCGTACGAAAACAACTATGACTGCTTGCTTTTGGACGTTATGCTGCCCGAGCTTGACGGCTTTGAGATCTGCCGTGAGATACGCCGCGACAGCGACGTGCCGGTCATCTTTATAACCGCGCGCACAAACGAGAATGACATTTTAAACGGTTACGCTCTGGGCTGTGACGATTACGTTGTAAAGCCTTTTCCGCTGCCCGTGCTTTATCAAAAGGTTAAGGCGCTTATAAAGCGTTCAAAGGGGCTGGTGCGCTCAAAGGTTTATTTTACGGGCGATTTGTCGCTTAACCCTAACAACGGAAAAGTTATTTCGCAAAACGAAGAAATAAAGCTGACGGCGCGGGAGTACGGGATTTTAAAGGTGCTGCTTGAAAACAAGGGAGTTGTAATCAGCCGCGACAGGCTTGTTGACATTGTGTGGGGCTACAACAGCGACACCGACGCGCGCGTGCTTGACACACATATGCGCAACCTTCGCAAAGCGCTGGGCGAAAACGGAAAGCTTATTAAAACCGTGGTAAGACGCGGATATAAGATCGAGGAATGTTAAATGGAAAAAAGACTTAAAAAGGAACGGGGCAAGCTGTTTCGGCGTGTTATCTTGATTTTGCTCGCCGTGTGGCTTATTTCCTCGTCTGCTTTTTGCGTGATAAGGCTCAACATTGAAAAAGCAAACGCTCAAAGCCGCGAGCTTTCGGCTTTTTCAAACATAACGCAGCTTTTATCGGAGCAAAGGCTCGGCAGCGACGCGATCAATCTTTCGCTTTTACAGTATACCGATCTTGTGTATGATGAAGACAACCCCGTTTTTGACAGTCATCTGCGCATTTCGGACGCAAAATCCGGCGGAGTTGTTTTGGATACAGCCAAATGCGTCGGCTTTCGGTATTATTATATACATGAAGCCGTAACATATATGGCTGTGGGACTGCTGAATTATGATTTAATAACCGAAGCTCTCAGCGAAAAACAGCTCGAAAAAATAACCGAATACCTGAACAGGAAGCCCGAACACGGCGGCACATATGAGCTTATTTGTACAAAAATGCACGCGGATTTAATGTTTGCTCCGATTGAATTAAAGCTTGTTTCGGTCAGCGGCGAAAGCAGCGATATCACCGAAACGATCGAAACCTTCAGCCTTGAAAAGAACCACATAAAAAATAAATTAGTTTATGAATGCAGCAACAGCAACCTCAGCATTATACCGCGCGATTTTTTGCTGAAAAAACAGTACAATCCGAATTTAATTGACACGCTCACCAAAGAACAGCGAAACAGTACCGCCGAGATGTTCCGAAAAGATTATTTTACCTATACATTCTACGCCTCCGAAAACGTCGCGCTGCGCTCCGAAGAGACCGGTTCCGGCACAGGCGACACCGCTCGTTTCCGGTACGCCAAGGAAATCAATCTGCTTAAAAGCTGCAAAAAAGATTTGATTATCGGAACCGCTCTGTTATTCGGATTCTTCGCAGTTATAGCCGCGATTCTGTGCATAATGATTTGGAGAACCGTTAAGGCGCAGATCATTCAGGAGCAAAAGCGTCTTGACCTGACAAACGCGCTGGCTCACGACATTAAAACTCCGCTGTTTGTAATAAGCGGATACGCATACAGTCTTAAGGAAAATATTGACGAAAACGAGCGCGACCTTTACCTTGACAAAATAATAGAACAGACCGACGAGGTAAACGGACTTGTGCACCGTATGCTCAGCTTCAGCAAGCTTGATTCATACAATATGACTTTAAATAAAGAGGATTTTGACTTATTCGCCCTTACAAAAACAATTACGGAAAAATACGGAAGCGTTGATATTGAAATCAGCCGCAGCGGAGACAACACCGTAAACGCCGACAAGGAGCTTGTAAAAACCGCGGTGCAAAACATTATTGACAACGCCGCGAAGTATTCCCTGCCCGGCAGCAAGATAACAGTTGACGTTAACGAAAAATGCCTTACCGTAAGCAATGCGTCCGAACCCATGACAAAAACGGAGCTTAAACAACTGTATCAGCCGTATATGCGCAAAGATAAAAGCCGAAGCCAAAAAGGCAACGGCTTGGGTTTGTCGATTGTAAAATCGATCGCGGATCTGCACGGAGCAAAAACAAGTATTGAAATGAAAAACGATTTGTTTATTATAAAACTGGAATTAGTATAAGACAAAGCGGACAGCCGAAGCTGTCCGCTGAATTGTTATAATACCTTGGATAAAAAGTCTTTAAGACGGGGATTTTTGGGATTTCCGAAGAATTCTCCGGGCGCTCCCTGTTCAACGATAACTCCCTCGTCAACAAAGACAATATTGGTTCCGACCTCGCGCGCAAAGCCCATTTCGTGGGTTACGACGACCATGGTCATACCTTCCCCGGCAAGCTGCTTCATAACCTCGAGAACCTCGCCGACCATTTCGGGGTCGAGCGCCGAGGTGGGCTCGTCAAAAAGCATAACGTCAGGGTTCATTGCAAGCGCGCGAACGATCGCCACACGCTGCTTTTGTCCGCCCGAAAGCTGGTTCGGATAAGCGTTTGCCTTGTCGGCAAGTCCCACGCGTTCCAAAAGCTCCATTGCCTTTTTGTCGGCTTCAGCTTTGCTCTGTCCCAAAAGCTTTGTGGGGCCGAGCGTAAGATTACGCAAAACCGTCATGTGCGGAAACAGGTTGAACTGCTGGAACACCATGCCCATTTTTTGGCGGTGAAGGTTGATGTCGACGTGTTCGTCGGTAATGTCTGTACCCTCAAAAATAATTTTGCCGGAGGTGGGTTCTTCAAGAAGGTTAAGGCAGCGCAGGAAGGTTGACTTTCCCGAGCCCGAGGCTCCGATAACAACCATAACGTCGCCCTTGTCAATTTCGGCGTTTATGCCCTTTAAGACCTCTAAACTTCCGAAGGATTTTGTAAGGTTTTCAACCTTGATCAAAGCGTTTTCAGTGGTCACTGTTACGCAGCCTCCTTTCGAGCTTCTTGAGCAGGAACGAAAGAATAAGTACGATAATAAGGTAGATCAGCGCCACCGTGATAAGCGGGAAAAACGCTTCGTAGGTACGGGAACGGATAAGGTTGCCGACATAGGTAAGATCCTGAAGCGCAACGTAACCCGCCACCGAGGTCTCCTTTACAAGAACGATAAATTCATTTCCCAGCGCAGGCAGAACGTTCTTGAACGCCTGGGGGATTATAATATAGATCATTGTTTTTGAATAGTTAAAGCCGAGCGAACGGCTCGCCTCAAACTGGCCGCGGTCAATTGACATTATGCCGGAACGCACGATTTCGGCAACATACGCGCCCGAGTTAAGACCGAACGAAATAAACGCCGCGATGATTCCGTTTCGCGAGCTTGCGAAAACGATAAAATACATGATCATCAGCTGAATTACAACAGGCGTACCGCGAATTACGGTAATGTAAAAATTGCAGATCACGTTCAAAATTTTTAGCAGATAATCCTGCGGCTTCCTGCATTTTTTGCCCATAAGCTGCATATCGTAGGTGGAGCGCACCATAGCGATCAAAAAACCGAGAACCAAACCGATCAGCGCGGCAACAAGGGTGATTTGGATCGTAACCCAAAGACCGTTTAGAAGCTGCAGCCAGCGGTCGTCGGTTATGAACGTGTTTTCAAAGCTTTGGGCAATTCCGGAGAAAAATTCTTCCATAAAAACATTCCTTACTGACAGCAAATCGGCGGGTACAGCGACCCGCCTGTTTTTTGCCGATTATGCCTTGATATATTTGTCGATGATCTTCTTAACAGTGCCGTCGTCCTTAAGCTCTTTAAGAGCCTTGTTGAACTGCTCTGTAAGCTCGCTGCCCTTTTTAAGGCAAATTGCGTAATCCTCGTTTTCAAACGGCTCTTCAAGAATTTTTGTGCCCTTGTTCTGCTCAACGAACTTCTTTGCAGGCTCGTTGTCGATTACTACAGCGTCAACCTTCTTCTGTGTAAGAGCGAGAACAGCGTCAGCACCCTTGTTGAAACGCTCGATCTTAGCGCCGTCCTTTTCAAACTTGGAAACATAGATATCGCCTGTTGTTCCGAGCTGAACGCCAACCGTAGCGGTCTTGAGGTCGTCGGCGCTCTTGACCTTGTCCTCGCCGTCGTTAACGATGATGGACTGGATAGCTGTTGTGTATGAATCGGTAAAGTCGACCGACTTCTTTCTCTCATCGGTAACGGTCATGCCGGCCATGCCGAAGTCAGCCTTGCCGGAGGTTACGGCTGTGATGATAGCGTCAAAATCCATGTCGTCGATCACGAGCGTGTAGCCGAGCTTGTCGCAGATAGCCTTTGCGATTTCTGCGTCGATACCGACAATTTCGCCGCCCTCTTTGTATTCGTAGGGTTCAAAAGCGGCGTTTGTAGCCATGTGAAGCTCGCCCTTTTTTGAACCGCCGCAGCCTGCAAGTGCAAGCATTGAGGTGCACATAACGGCAGCCGCGAGAATTGCGGATAAAATCTTTTTCATTTAATACAACTCCTTAAAAAATTTGTCCTTAATAAATATAACAGAGTTATATGCAAAAATCAAGGTGTAATCACGTTTTTTTGAAATTTTATGCAGAAAAAACTCCCGGCGGCGAGCCTTTTTGAAACGGCTGAAAACCGCGCCGTAAAAATATATAAAAATAACACTTGATTTTTTTGAATATATTTGTTATAATAACAGGCGGTAAGTGGAGAGATGTCCGAGCTGGCCGAAGGAGCATGATTGGAAATCATGTGTACGGTAATCACCGTACCAGGGGTTCGAATCCCCTTCTCTCCGCCATAAAGAGGATACCCGTTGCGGGTGTCCTCTTTTTCATTATGCCAAAACGAGAGAAGGGGATTCGAAGGCGAGCGTTAAGAAAACGTGCCGGGGGCACGTTTTCAGCGAGAGCGCAGATGATTACTTTTCCCATAGAAAGTGAACCTGTAAAGCGGCGCAGCGCGTCAAAAGCAAACCAAAGCACTTTCTCTCCGCCATAAAGAGGATACCCGTTGCGGGTGTCCTCTTTTTTCATTATGCCCTCATGCTGCGAATCATGCTTTGTAATTCCGCCGAGCTTCAAACCCTTTTGCAGCTTCTCCTCACTCAGGTTATGTACAGCAACAAGATCCCTGTCCTCGATACTGTCATCTACGGATTTTTTCCCTTCAATGGTATTTTTATTTACTTTGGAAATTCCTCCGACAGTCTTTTGAGAAATTCCTGTTCCGTTAGATTGTCCATTATCATTCTTTTGATCTTTAACAATACCGTTTCCGATTGAAGCATACTGCTTACTATTAGGGTTGTATTGGTCGAGTATATATCCGAAGTTTTTGCAATGATCTCTGAGTAATCGTCTAAGTATTTTAGGCTTAGCATATCTTTTGTTCTCCTGCTCATATATAAACTTTGCAATTTTAGTTGCTGAAATATCTATATCAATGACATTATTATACTTGATTCCACCGAATCTGTAAACAGCAATAATATTATT
This sequence comes from uncultured Ruminococcus sp., assembly GCA_902792105.1. GTDB lineage: Bacteria > Bacillota > Clostridia > Oscillospirales > Acutalibacteraceae > Ruminococcoides. The sequence goes on along the minus strand of CADAYK010000037.1, from coordinate 438 downwards.
ATTTGAAATTTCATAATAGATAACATACTTAAATATTCCGCTTTCACATGGAATCAATAATGAGTTTACAGATATTCTAAGTCCAGCATCCATATTTGTCATTCCATCAGTAAACTTAGCCCATTCATTAGCTTGTAAGGCTTCTGAAAAATCTCCACCTATTTTCGCATACCGAGCTTCTCCAGCGCCTAATATCCTCGCTCGGTGCGCTGTTCTTCCATTTAGCCTTAATGCCGTCAAGCATTTCGTGAGCTTGCCGTCAAAGAAAAAGGATACCCTTTGCATTGCACAAACAGGTATCCTCATTTTATTATATCAAGGTGAGAACGCAGATCACATCAAAACTACTTTACGGCTTTTTTTGCCCAGTTTTCGACTTCGGAACGTGAGCCGGGAGCGCTTCCGCCGTAAACGGCAAGGCTTGCGCCTATTTTAGCA